>NZ_JBSGJZ010000015.1:0-203729 GCF_053605825.1 Saccharopolyspora sp. NPDC003752
GTTTCGCGCGAAAGCGGCGTTCGCCACGCCTGAGCGCGCCGCTTTCGCGCGAAACCGCCGCCCGCACCACGCCGCTTCGAGGGCAGGAGCGCGCCGCGCCGCATCCCGAAGAGCGCCTGCAGCAACCGAAAACGCTCAAGCGGCGGGCGCTTCCGCGAGTTCTCGGGACTTGGGCTCGCGGGCCGGGTCGGGCCTGGTGCCGAGCACGCATGCCACGGCTCCCAGGGCCATTCCCAGCACGGCGGTGAGGGACGGCGTTTCGCCCAGGATCGGCCAGGACAGCAGGGCGGACACGGGCGGGACGACGCAGAACAGGGCGGTCGTCCGGCTCGCGCCGCCGACCGCGATCGCCCGCAGGTAGAACGCGGTCCCGGCCACCGATCCCGCCAGGACCAGCCACAGCAGCACCGCGGTCGCCTGCCCCCAGTGCGTGACGTGGCCCTGCTCGAACACCGCGATCACGCCGACCGCCAGCGCCGCCGCACCCGACTGCACGGCGCCGCCGGCCCGGACGTCGACCCCGGCGCAGTACCGCTGCTGGTAGAGCCCGCCCGCGGAGAAACCGAGCAATCCCAGCAGGGTGAGCAGGATTCCCGGGTTCACCGCGCCGTCGGCGAGCACCTGGCCGCCGAGCGTGACGACGACGGCGAGCACGCCGAGGACGAGCCCGATCGCGCGGATCCGGCTCAGCCGCTCGCCCAGGAATCCGGCCGCGAGCGCCGCGGTGAGCACCGGGTTCATGGCGAGCACCAGCGCGGTCACCGATGCCGGGACCCCGACGGCCATCCCGCCGTAGCACCCGGCGAACTGCGCTCCGCTGGTGAGGATTCCGGCGACGGCGGTGTGCCCGAACCGCTTGCCGCTGGGCCAGGTCGCGCGGGAGCAGACCGCGATCGCCGCGAACACCGCCGCGGCCAGCGCGAGCCGCACGGAGGTCAGGAGGAACGGGGGAGCGGCGCCGACACCCAGCTTCCCGGTGGGGAATCCGCTGGCCCAGATGACGACGATCGGCGCCGCCAGCGGCAGCGGGATCGAGCGGGTGCTCTGCATGATCCCAAGCCTCGCCCGTCCGGCCCGGCCGCGTCCAACGACGATAAGTAATCGCGATCGATTTCAATCGCTGATCGGTTAGGGTGGTCGCATGGGTGCAGTGCTGGACATCGTCGCGTTGCGCAGCATGGTCGCGGTCGCCGACTGCGGCGGGTTCCACCGGGCCGCCGCCGCGCTGTCCCTGACCCAGTCAGCGGTCAGCCAGCACCTGCGCAAGCTGGAGCGGGTGCTGGACCGGAAGCTGGTGGTCCGGGAGGGGCGGCAGGCCAAGTTCACCGCGTCCGGAGAGCTCCTGCTGGCCGAGGCGCGGCGCATCCTCGGCGCGCACGACGAGGCGCTGCGCCGGCTCGGCGCGGAGGAACGCCGCACGCTCGTCTTCGGCTCCACCGAGCACGCCGCCGACCGGCTGCTCCCCGAGCTGGCGACCCGGATGCGAGCCGCCTTCCCGGCGTTCGAGGTGCGGTTCCGCCTGGACCGGACGGCGCGGCTCGCGGAAGCCGTGGACCGCGGCAGCGTCGACATCGCGCTGCTGATCGACCCGTCGGTCGGCGGGCGGAGCCGGGACGCGGGCTGGCTCCGGCTGGACTGGTACGCGGCACCGGACTGGGCGCCGCCGGGCCCCGGCGAGCCGCTGCCGATGGTCGTCTTCGACGAGCCGTGCACCACGCGGCGGCTCGCGGTCGACGCGGTGACCGGGATCGGCCGGCGTCCGGACCTGGTGTGCGAGGCCGCCGATCTGGCCGGGGTGCTCGCGGCCGCGCGGTCCGGCCTCGGCGTCGCGCTGCTGCCGTCGGCGAAGCCGCGCCTGGAAGGGCTGGTGGTGCGCGACGACCTCCCGCAGCTGGATCCCGCGCCGCTGCGGGTCCGGGCCCGCCCCGGACTCGACGACGACCTCGCGGACCTCGTCGCGAAGACGGCGCGCGAGGTGGTCGAAGCGCATTCGTGAGACATGCCGGAGGGCGCCCCCGGCGGGTCGGAGACGCCCCCGGCTCCGCGTCAGGCGGGCAGGTGCACGCGGCGGTGCAGGCGCTCGCCGATGTCGCTGGCCGCGTTGTCCAGCAGCTTGTGCGCCAGTTCGAACAGGGCGCGGGCGATCGCGATCTCGTCGCCGATCTGCGGTACCTCCGGGTCGTCCGGGTGGCGGCGCGCGGTGCCGTGCCCGTGCAGCGCCTGACCGCCCGGGGTGGTGAACCCGACGTCGGCGGTGGTCTTCGCGCCCGCCTCCACGACCTGCAGGTTCAGCGTGATGGTGTGGGTCTCGTTCATGGTCGCCTCCTGTCCCCGTCGGCCCGCGTTCCCGCAGGCCCTTGAGGTCGCCGTAGCCCAAGCATGCGCTGGCCGACCAGAGCAGCGGAAGACCGGTGTTCACCCGTCCGGGTTGCCCCGTTCGGCCGCGCAGACCGGTAAGCGCGACGTACCCAACCGGCCCTCGTCGCCAAACAAGGCCTTCGCGTGATCGGCTTCACCCGGGGTTTGACCTCGGGTCGCGGGGCAGGCAAGGATACGGCCGCCGACAGTGCAGGAACCCGGTGCGAATCCGGGACGGTCCCGCCACTGTGACCGGGGAGTGGGCCCCACTCGTTGCCACGGCTGCGTGCAGCTGGAAGGCCGGGGTGCCGCGTCGATTCGGGAGTCAGGAGACTGCGCGCCGGCCCCGCGCCGCGCCGCGGCGTGCGGACACCGAGCCCCTCGGGCGGGAAACCCAGGAGGTCGGATATCCCATGTCTCGGGATGCCGAAGAGAGTCGGCCGCAGGCCGGCTGGGGCGCCATCGAGCGCCGGAAAGCAGCGGTCGTGCTGGCCGCCGTCGGAGTGCTCCACCTGGCGGGTTGGGGCGCGTACCTGCTGCAGCAGCAGGAGTTCGGCGCTGTGGGAGGGCTGGCCGCCGCGGGGATGACCGCGTACCTGCTCGGATTGCGCCACGGGTTCGACGCCGACCACGTCGCGGTGATCGACGACGCCACGCGGCTGCTGATGCAGCGCGGCAGGCGACCGGTGTCGACCGGCATGTGGTTCGCCCTCGGGCACGCCAGCGTCGTGCTCTTCCTCGCCGTCGCGGTCGCTTTCATCGCCGGGCCCGCCGCGCAGCAGTGGGCCGAGGAGGCCGGCGTGCGGGTCGCCACGGCGGTGGACCTGATCGTGATCGCGGTCCTGACCGCGCTGGCCGTGCTCAACGCGCTGGTGCTGCGCGATGCCCTGCGGCTGCTGCGCCGCGCCCGCCGCGGCGCGGTCGACGAGGCCGAGGTCGAGCTGGTGCTCGGGCGGCGCGGCCTGCTCGCCCGGGTGCTGCGGGGGCGGATGCGCAACGTGGCCCGCTCCTGGCACCTGTTCGGCATCGGGCTGCTGTTCGGGCTCGGCATGCAGACCGCCACCGAGATCACCGTGCTCGCCATGGTCTCCCCGACCGAGCACCTGTCCGCGATCGCCGTGCTGAGCCTGCCGCTGCTGTTCGCCGCCGGAATGTGCACAGTGGACAGCGTGGACGGCATGCTGATGTCCCGGGCCTACACGTGGTCGCTGGCGCGGCCGCTGCGGCGGTTGTGGGTCAACGTGACGACCACCGCGCTGACGGTGGTGCTCGCCGCGGTCGTCGCGCTGGTCGTCCTCGCCGGGTTGCTCCAGGAGCTCGGCGCGTCCTTCGCGGAGCCGGTCGCGGCCATCGGCGACCACTTCGAGCTGCTCGGCTATCTGACGCTGGCCGCTTTCATGGCAGTATGGGGCGGCGCCGCGCTCTGGTGGAAAGTCGCCGCCCGCGGCGACGACGCGGAACGCGCGTGACCGGCGTCCACCGGCTGTGCCAGGTGGCGCCCCGAGGTCAGGCCGGTGATCGTGAGCCACGACGAGGTGGCCTACCGCGTGGCTGCGCCCCCGAGCACAAGGCCCCGGCGAGTTCGCCGGGGCGGAGCCGACATGGACTACGGACATGACCAAGCACACTGAACAGCACTACTTCGCCGGGCTCGACCTCGCCGGGAAGCGGGTGGTCGTCGTCGGCGCGGGCACCGTCGCGCAGCGCCGGGTCCCGCGCCTGATCAACTCCGGTGCGCTGGTCGACGTGATCGCGCCGGAGGCGACCCCGGCCGTCGAGGCGATGGCCGAGGCGGGCGACCTGACGTGGCACCGGCGCCCCTACGCCGACGGCGACCTGGAAGGTGCTTGGTACGTCGTGGCGTGCGCGACCGGGGCCGAGGTGAACGCCGCGGTCGCGGCCGAAGCCGAGCAGCGCCGCATCTTCTGCGTCCGCGCCGACGACGCCTCGCAGGGGACCGCCGTCACGCCCGCGGTGGCCCAGCACAGCGGGCTGCTGCTCGGGGTGCTGGCGGGCGGCGACCACCGGCGTTCCGCCGCCGTGCGGGACGGGCTCGTGGAGGCGTTGCGCACCGGTGTGGTCGACGAGTGGTCCGAGCCGCCGGCGCCGGGCGTCGCGCTCGTGGGCGGCGGCCCGGGCGACCCGGACCTGATCACGGTCCGCGGGCGCCAGCTGCTGGGCCGCGCGGACGTGGTGATCACCGATCGCCTGGCGCCGCGCGAGCTGCTCGAAGAGCTCGGCCCGCACGTGGAGGTGGTGGATGCCTCGAAGATCCCCTACGGGCGGGCGGCCAACCAGGACGTCATCAACTCGCTGCTGATCGAGCACGCCAAGGCCGGCAAGTTCGTGGTCCGGCTCAAGGGCGGCGACCCGTACCTGTTCGGGCGCGGGTTCGAGGAGCTGCTGGCGTGCGTCGAGGCCGGGATCGCGGTGACCACGGTTCCCGGGATCACCAGCGCTTTCTCGGCTCCCGCCGCGGCCGACGTGCCGGTCACCCACCGCGGCGTCGCGCACGAGGTCGTGGTCGTGTCCGGGCACGTCGGGCCGCACGACGAGCAGTCGCTGGTGGACTGGCCGGCGCTGGGCCGGCTGCGCGGCACCCTGGTGCTGATGATGGCGGTCAAGCGGATCAGGGAGTTCGCGGCCGTCCTGATCGAGCACGGCCGCGACCCGAAGTCGCCGGTCGCGGTGGTGCAGGAAGGCACCACGCGCAACCAGCAGACGCTCCGCACCACGCTCGGCGAGGTCGCCGACGCCGTGCGGGACGCGGAGATCAAGCCGCCCGCGGTGATCGTCGTCGGACCGGTGGCGGACCTCGCCCCGCAGTCGCGCCGGTAGTGTCGAAGTCCCGCAATTTCCATTGAAATCGGACCTTCGATTTCAATGGAAATTGCGGACCGTCAGCGTGTTGCGCCAGGACACGCCGATGGCTGTGGACAACCTCCGCAATTTCAATGGAAATTGCGGGACGCCGGGGCGGGGTCTGGTAGCTCTGGCCCGCCCCGGACCGGTTGTCAGCGCTGGCCGGGCCCGTCCTCCAGATCGCCCTCGGTCTGCAGGTAGACGTCTTGCAGCGCCTGCAGGGTGTCCGGGTTCGGCTCCTGCCACATCTGCCGGTTGGCGGCCTCCAGCAGCCGCTCGGTGATGCCGTGCAGCGCCCACGGGTTGGACTCGGTGAGGAACCGCTGGTTCTCCTCGTCCAGCACGTAGGTCTCGGCGAGCTTCTCGTACATCCAGTCGGCCACGACGCCGGTCGTGGCGTCGTAGCCGAACAGGTAGTCCACCGTCGCCGCCAGCTCGAACGCGCCCTTGTAGCCGTGGCGGCGCATCGCCGCCAGCCACCGCGGGTTGACGACGCGGGCCCGGAACACCCGCGACGTCTCCTCGGTCAGGGACCGGGTGCGGATCGAGTCGGGGCGCGTGCTGTCGCCGATGTAGGCCGCCGGGGCCTTGCCGGTCAGCGCGCGGACCGTGGCGATCATGCCGCCGTGGTACTGGAAGTAGTCGTCGGAGTCGGCGATGTCGTGCTCGCGCGTGTCGGTGTTCTTGGCCGCCACGGAGATCCGCTTGTAGGCGCTCTCCATGTCGGCGCGGGCCGGTTCGCCGTCCAGCTCGCGCCCGTAGGCGAAGCCGCCCCACACCGCGTACACCTCGGCCAGGTCGGCGTCGTCGCGCCAGTTCCGGCTGTCGATCAGCGGCAGGATCCCCGCGCCGTACGCGCCCGGCTTGGAGCCGAAGATCCGCATCGTGGCGCGCCGCTCGTCGCCGTGCTCGGCGAGGTCGGCGTGCGCGTGCGCCCGCACGAAGTTCTGCTCGTCCGGCTCGTCGAGGGCGGCGACCAGGCGCACGGCGTCGTCGAGGAGCGCGACCACGTGCGGGAAGGCGTCGCGGAAGAAACCGCTGATGCGGACCGTGACGTCGATGCGGGGGCGGCCCAGCTCGTCGAGCGGGATCACCTCCAGCCCGTTGACCCGGCGCGACGCCTCGTCCCAGGTCGGCCGGACGCCGAGCAGCGCCAGCACCTCCGCGATGTCGTCGCCGGAGGTGCGCATCGCGCTGGTGCCCCACACCGACAGGCCGACCGAGCGGGGCCAGTCGCCGGTGTCGGCGCGGTAGCGGTCGAGCAGGGATTCGGCGATGGCCCATCCCGTCTCCCAGGCCAGGCGGCTGGGCACGGCCTTGGGGTCGACCGAGTAGAAGTTGCGGCCGGTGGGCAGGACGTTGACCAGCCCGCGCAGCGGCGACCCGCTGGGACCCGCGGGAACGTACCCGCCTTCGAGGGCGTGCAGCGTCGCGGTCATCTCGTCGGTCGTCGCGGCGAGCCGCGGCACCACCTCGGTCGCGGCGAACTCCAGCACCCGCACGACCGCGTCCTCGGCGCTGCCGAGGACCTCCCGGCACACCTCGGGCGCCGAATCCGGGCTCCAGCCGCGGTCCTCCATCGCCTGGACCAGGGCGTGCGCGCGGGTCTCGACGTCGTCGACCTGCTCCCGGGCGGCGCTGCCGTCCTCGGCGAGCCCGAGCGCTTCCCGCAAGCCGGGCAGCGCGGCGCTCTGCCCGCTCCACATCTGGCGCGCGCGCAGCATCGCGAGCACGAGGTTCACCCGGGCCTCGCCGGCCGGGGCGTCGCCGAGCACGTGCAGGCCGTCGCGGATCTGGGCGTCCTTGACCTCGCAGAGCCAGCCGTCGACGTGCAGCAGCATGTCGTCGAATTCCGCGTCGTGCGGCCGTTCGTCGAGCCCCAAGTCGTGGTCGAGCTTGGCGGCCTGCATGAGCGTCCAGATCTGGCTGCGGATCGCGGGCAGCTTCGCCGGGTCCATCGCCGAGATGTTGGCGTGCTCGTCGAGGAGCTGTTCCAGCCGGGCGATGTCGCCGTAGCTCTCCGCGCGGGCCATCGGCGGCACGAGGTGGTCGACCAGGGTGGCGTGCACCCGGCGCTTGGCCTGGGTGCCCTCGCCGGGGTCGTTGACCAGGAACGGGTAGATCAGCGGGAGGTCGGCGATCGCGGCGTCCGGGGCGCACGAGGCGGACATGCCCGCCGTTTTCCCGGGCAGCCATTCGAGGTTGCCGTGCTTGCCCAGGTGCACCATGGCGTGCGCGCCGAACTCGTCGATCAGCCAGCGGTAGGCCGCCAGGTAGTGGTGGCTCGGCGGCAGGTCCGGGTCGTGGTAGATCGCGATCGGGTTCTCGCCGAAACCGCGCGGCGGCTGCACCATGAGCACGACGTTGCCCGCGCGGACGGCGGCGAGCACGATCTCGCCTTCCGGGTCCTGGGAGCGGTCGACGAACAGCTCGCCCGGCGGCGGTCCCCAGTGCTGCTCGATGGCGGTGCGCAGGTCCTCGGGCAGCGTCGCGAACCAGCTCGCGTACCGGCGCGCGGGGATGCGGACCGGGTTCCCGCTGAGCTGCTCCTCGGACAGCCAGTCGCGGTCCTGGCCACCGGCGGCGATCAGCGCGTGGATCAGCGCATCGCCGTCCTGGTCCGCGACGCCTGGCAGCGCGTCGGGGCCATCCTCGGGTCCGATGTCGTAGCCCCGCTCGCGCAGCGCCCGCAGCAGGCGGACCGCGCTGACCGGCGTGTCCAGGCCGACGGCGTTGCCGATCCGGGAGTGCTTGGTCGGGTAGGCCGACAGCATCAGCGCCAGGCGCTTGTCCTGCGGCGGCACGTGCCGCAGCGTCGCGTGCCGGACCGCGATGCCGGCGACCCGGGCCGCCCGTTCGCGGTCGGCCACGTAGACCGGCAGCCCCTCGGCATCGTTCTCCTTGAAGGAGAAGGGCACGGTGATCAGGCGGCCGTCGAACTCGGGCACGGCGACCTGCGTGGCCATGTCCAGCGGCGACAGGCCCTCGTCGTTGTCCTCCCAGGCCTCGCGGCTGCTGGTCAGGCACAGCCCCTGCAGGATCGGGATGTCGAGTTCGGCGAGCGCGCCGACGTCCCACGCCTCGTCGTCACCGCCGGCGGAAGCGGTGGCGGGCTTCGTGCCGCCCGCGGCGAGCACGGTGACGACCAGCGCGTCCGCCCGGCCGAGCTGCTCCAGCAGCTGCGGATCGGGCGCCCGCAGGGAGGCGCAGAACAGCGGCAATGCCTGGCCACCGGCGTCTTCGATGGCCTCGCACAGCGCGTTCGCGAACGCGGTGTTGCCCGCCATGTGGTGCGCGCGGTAGTAGAGCACGGCGACGGTCGGGCCTTCGGTGCGCCGCGGGGTCCGCTCCAGCACGCCCCAGGTCGGGGTCTCCGCCGGCGGCTCGAAGCCGTGCCCGGTGAGCAGGATCGTGTCGGACAGGAAGCGGTGCAGCTGAGCCAGGTTGTCCGGGCCGCCGTGGGCGAGGTAGCGGTGCGCTTCGGCGCACACCCCGCCCGGCACGGTCGAGCATTCCATCAGTTCCGCGTCCGGCGCCTGCTCGCCGCCGAGCACGATCACCGGGCGCGGGCCCGCGAGCAGCGAGTCCAGGCCCTCTTCCCAGGCCCGGCGGCCGCCGAGCAGCCGCACGACGACGAGGTCGACGTCCTCCAGCAGCGGGGGCAGGTCGTCCACGCCCAGCCGCGCCGGGTTGCCGAGCCGGTACTCGGCGTCGGCGGCCCGCGCGCTGAGCAGATCGGTGTCCGAAGTGGACAGAAGTAGGATCATGCGGACCGCTCCTCGGCGTGGCGACCGGCGTCGCGGGGCCTGGGCGCGCGTGCGCAGCGCATGACGGCACCTCCCTCGGGGTCCTCGCCCCGGTTCGTAGGTCGCGGCGACCGGAGTCTCCTGGCTCCCGGATCAGCGCTCGCTCCGTCTTCCCGTCCAGTTAGGACAGTGACTTCCCTGGAGTCCGCTCCCCGGTGACAGTGGCGGGACCGCGCCGGATTCGCACCGGCTTCCTCCACCGTCGCCGCTGAATGCTGCGACCACTCTTCGCAACGGGGTGATCTTACGTCAAGCGGCGCGGGCATGACGCACGTCGCACCGCGCTTGTTTTGCGTCCGCAACTACCTGGGTCCGTAGTATCAGCCGGGTGTTGCACAGAGCCAGACCAGAGCGGGACGCGTGTCCCGGCGCGCTGCGGGTGCACGAGGCAGCCGACGGCGGACTGGCCCGCATCCGCGTCCCGGGCGGCGTGCTCACGCCGCCTCAGGTCCGGGCGATCGCGGCGGCCGCGGCGCTCGGCGACGGCGGCGCGGAGCTCACCTCGCGGGCGAACGTGCAGGTGCGCGGACTGCCCGCGGGAGCGGAGGAGGAACTCGCCGCCGGGCTCCGGGCGGCGGGGCTGCTGCCCTCGGCAACGCACGAACGGGTCCGCAACATCATCGGCTCGCCCTCGGCGGACGGCCGCGAGCTGGTCGACGTGCGGGCGGTGGCCCGGGAACTCGACGCGGCGCTCTGCGCGACGCCGTCGTTGGCGGACCTGCCCGGACGTTTCCTGTTCGCCATCGACGACGGCCGCGCGGACGTCATCTCGCTTGGCGCCGATGTCGGCCTGCTCGCGGAGCGCGCGGACACCCTGGCGCTGGTGCTCGCCGGCGTGGATTCCGGAGTGCGATCGACCCCGGACCAGGCCGCCGGCGTCGCCATCGCCGCGGCGGAGGCGTTCCTGGCGGAGAAGGCCGAGCAAGGGCTCTCGGCTTGGCGGCTGGCCGAACTCGACGACGGTGCGCGCCGGATCGCCGACCGCCTCGGCGCCGTCCCGGGCGGGCCGCTCCCGTCGAACCCGCCGGCGACGCATTCGCAGGTCGGCGCGGTGGAACGGTCCGACGGAACGGTCGGGGTGGTGGCCGGGGCACCACTGGGCCGCCTGTCGCGGGACCAGCTGGATATCATCACCGCCGCGTCCGACGCCGCGGGCGAACTTCGCCTGACGCCGTGGCGGACCGTCGTCCTGCCCGGCTTGCGGCTGGACGAAGCCGGTCGGTGGCTCTCGGAACTCGGCGCGCACGGCCTGCTCGTCGATCCGTCCTCGGCCGGTGCCGGGGTGACCGCGTGCGCCGGTCGTCCCGGCTGCGCGAAGGCGCGGGCCGACGTCCGCGAAGACGCCCAGCGCGCATCGGCGGGCGGCGCTCTTGCGGTGCATTGGTCGGGTTGCGAACGGCGCTGCGGCCGACCGCAGGGGCGCGTCGTGGAAGTGCTGGCCACCGGTGCCGGCTACGAGGTCGGTCTCGACGGCGAGACGCGGGCATCCGGCGCCGATGTCGACCAGGTATCCGCCGCGCTCGTCGCGGCACGGAGGACAGTGTGAACGAGAACAACGGGGCGACCCGCTACCGAGGGGTGCCCGAATACGTCCGGGAAGGCGCGGAGATCTACCGCCGCTCCTTCGCCACGATCCGCGCGGAAGCGGCCCTGAGCGGCCTGCCGCCGGAGGTGGCCGGGGTAGCGGTGCGGATGATCCACGCCTGCGGCATGGTCGACCTGGTCGACGACCTGGCGTACTCGGCGAACGCGGTGCTCAACGCGCGCGCGGCCCTCCGCGCCGGTGCGCCGGTGCTGTGCGACGCCGCGATGGTTGCCGCCGGCGTGACCCGGCGCCGCCTGCCCGCGGACAACGACGTGATCTGCACGCTGTCCGACGAGCGGGTCCCGGGCCTGGCCCGCGAGCTGGGCACGACGCGCAGCGCCGCGGCACTGGAGCTGTGGCGCGACCGGCTGGCGGGATCGGTCGTCGCGATCGGCAACGCTCCGACGGCGCTGTTCCGGTTGCTGGAGATGATCGAGGACGGCGCCCCGAAACCCGCCGCGGTGCTGGGGCTGCCCGTCGGCTTCATCGGTGCCGCGGAATCGAAGGAGGCGTTGGCGGCGCACCCCGCCGGGCTGGACCACCTGGTGGTGCACGGCCGCCGCGGCGGCAGCGCCATGGCGGTGGCCGCCATCAACGCGATCGCGAGCGAGGAAGAGTGAGCAGCAACGGCAAGGGCACGCTTTTCGGCGTGGGTCTCGGCCCCGGCGACCCGGAGCTGGTGACGGTCAAGGCCGCCCGGCTGATCGAACGGGCCGAGGTGATCGCGTACCACAGCGCCCGGCACGGCAGGAGCATCGCGAGGTCCGTCGCCGAGCCGTACCTGCGGCCGGGGCAGATCGAGGAGGCCCTCGTCTACCCGGTGACCACCGAGACCACCGACCACCCGGGCGGCTACCAGGGCGCCATCGACGAGTTCTACGCGGACTGCGCGGCCCGGCTCGCGGCGCACCTCGACGCCGGGCGGGACGTCGTCGTGCTCGCCGAGGGCGACCCGCTCTTCTACGGCTCCTACATGCACATGCACAAGCGGTTGGCCGGCCGCTTCCGCGCCGAGGTCGTCCCGGGCATCACCTCGGTCAGCGGCGCGTCGGCGGCGCTAGGGCGCCCGCTGGCCGAACGCGACGAGATCTTCACCGTGCTGCCGGGCACCCTCCCACCGGACGTCCTCGCCGAACGGCTCGCCACGACCGATGCCGCCGCGGTGCTCAAGCTGGGGCGCACCTTCGAAGGAGTGCGGCAAGCATTCGAGAAGGCGGGCCGCCTGGACGAGGCCTGGTACGCCGAGCGTGCGACCACGGATCGGCAGCGCCTGCAGCCGCTCGCGGACGTCGACCCGGAAACCGTCCCGTACTTCTCGCTGGCGCTGCTGCCCGGACCGGCGAATTCGGACACCGCGCTCCACGCCGCCGCTGCGGCCGCCGACCGCGGCGCGGAGCGGGGCGAGGTCGTGGTGGTCGGACTCGGACCCGGCGGCCGCGAGTGGGTGACGCCGGAGGCGCAGGCGGCGCTCGCCGCGGCCGACGACCTGGTCGGTTACGCCCCGTACCTCGCCCGGATCCCGGACAACCCGCGGCAGCGCAAGCACGCGTCCGACAACCGGGTGGAGGCCGAACGCGCGGAGTTCGCGCTGGAGCTGGCCAGGCGCGGGTCGCGGGTCGCGGTGATCTCCTCCGGCGATCCCGGCGTGTTCGCGATGGCCAGCGCGGTGCTGGAGGTCGCGGCGGAGCGATCGGACGTGCCCGTGCGGGTCCTGCCGGGCATGACGGCGGCGCAGGCGGTGGCCAGCCGCGTCGGCGCGCCGCTGGGCCACGACTTCTGCGTGCTGTCGCTTTCCGACCGGCTCAAGCCGTGGGAGGTGATCGTCGAGCGGCTGCGCGCCGCGGCGTCGGCGGACCTGGTCATGGCGATCTACAACCCCGCTTCGCGCAGCCGGACCTGGCAGGTCGCGGCCGCCCGGGACGCGGTCCTGGAGCACCGCTCGCCCGACACGCCGGTGGTCATCGGCCGGGACGTCGGCGGCCCGGCGGAGAGCATCGAGGTGGTGCGCCTGGCCGACCTCGATCCGTCCGATGTGGACATGCGGTGCCTGCTGCTGATCGGCTCGTCGACGACGCGGCTCGCCGTCGGCGCCGACGGGCGCGACGTCGTGTTCACGCCGCGGCGCTACCCGGCGTGATCTCGTTGGCGCAGCGCGGAATCGAGCCAGGCGACGGCGTCCTCGACGGTCTCGGCCGAGGGCGCGGTGGGCTGGGGCGGTCGCTGGACCACCACCACCGGCAGCCCGAGTTCGCGGGCCGCGGTGAGCTTCGCGCTGGTCATCGAACCGCCGCTGTTCTTGGTGACGACGATGTCGATGCGGTGCTCCCGCAGCAGGGCGAGCTCGTCGTCGACTGTGAACGGCCCGCGGGCGAGCAGCACCGTGGTGTGCGGCGGCAGCGGCGGTTCCGGCGGATCGACGGTCCGCACCAGGAACCGCAGGTCGAGCGCGGCGAAGTGCGCGAGGCCCTGCCGGCCGGTGGTGAGGAAGATCCGTTCGCCCAGCTCGGGCAGCAGCTCCGCGGCCGCCGCCAGGGACGGCGCCGCCCGCCAGTCGTCCCCGGGACCCGGCCGCCACGCGGGGCGGCGCAGCACCAGGATCGGGCACCCCGCGAGTTCCGCTGCCGCCACGGCGTTCTCGGTGATCGCGCCGGCGAACGGGTGGGTGGCGTCGACGACCGCGTCGACCTGCTCGCGCCGAATCCAGTCGGCCAGCCCGTCGACACCGCCGAAGCCGCCGACGCGCACTTCGCCCGGCGGCAGCTTCGGCTCGCGGACCCGGCCGGCGAGGGAGGACGTGACGCGCAGGTCTGGCCGCTCGGCAAGCCGTTCGGCGAGCTTCCTGGCCTCGCCGGTGCCACCGAGGACGAGCACGCGGGTCATCCGACCCGCCCCGTTGTCGCTGCGAACCGCATGAGGAGCATTCTCCCGGTATGAGCGGGCGAGGGGAGGGATCGGGCCTCCGGTACGGCTGGACGACGGGGGCCTGCGCCACGGCGTCGACGGCGGCTGCCTACACGGCGCTGCTGACCGGGACGTTCCCAGATCCCGTCGAGATCGTCCTGCCGAAGGGGCACCGCCCGGCCTTCGCGCTCGCGCGCGAGCGGCTGGGCGACGGCTGCGCGACGGCCGGTGTGATCAAGGACGCCGGCGACGATCCCGACGTCACGCACGGCGCTCTCGTGTCGGTCACGGTCTGTCCTGCGGAACCGGGGCAGGGCGTGGTGTTCCGAGCGGGAGAAGGGGTGGGCACCATCACCAAGCCCGGTCTGCCGCTGCCGGTCGGCGAACCGGCGATCAACCCCGTGCCGCGGCAGCTGATCCGCGACGTCGTCGCGCGCGTCGCCGCGGAGCACGGCGGCAGCGGCGACGTCGTCGTCGAGGTGTCCGTCGACGACGGGGCGGAACTCGCCCGGCACACCTGGAACCCGCGGCTGGGGATCCTGGGCGGACTGTCCATCTTGGGCACCACGGGCGTCGTCGTGCCGTACTCGTGCTCGGCGTGGATCGACAGCATCCGCCGCGGCGTCGACGTCGCCCGGGCGGCAGGGCTCGAACACGTCGCCGGGTGCACTGGGAGCACCTCGGAGAAGGTCGCCGCGGAACTCCACGCGCTGCCCGGCGAGGCGCTGCTCGACATGGGCGACTTCGCCGGCGCGGTGCTGAAGTACCTGCGGCGGCACCCGGTTCCCCGGCTCACGATCGCCGGCGGCATCGGGAAGATCTCCAAGCTCGCCGACGGGCACATGGACCTGCACTCCAAGCGGTCCCAGGTCGATTTCGCCTCGCTCGCCGGGATCGTGCACGACGCGGGCGGCAGCGGCGAACTGGTCTCCCGGATCAGGGGCGCCAACACCGCGCTCGAAGCGCTGCAGCTCTGCCTCGCCGCGAGCCTCCCGCTAGGCGATCTCATCGCCGAGCGGGCACGGGCGGTGTGCCTCGAAACCCTGCGCGGGGCACCGGTTTCGGTGGACGTCGTCGTCATCGACCGAGCAGGCACCATCGTCGGCCGCACCGAGGCGGACTAGCGCGCGGGCCGCCGCAATCCGGTGGTGCTCTCAGCGGAAGTCGGGAAGGCTCGCGCGCATGGTTTCGGTATTGCAGAACGTGGCAATCGACTGCGCGGACGCCTACGAGCTCGCCCGGTTCTGGAGCGGCGTGACCGGCCGTCCGCTGCATCCGGAGTGCGAGCCGGGCGACCAGGAGACCGAGGTGATGCTGGCCGAGGGGCCGGTGCTGCACTTCAACCAGGTGCCCGAGCCCAAGGAGATCAAGAACCGGATCCACCTGTGCTTGCGCCCCGAGACCTCGCGCGAGCAAGAGGTGGAACGGCTGCTGGGCCTCGGCGCCACCTTCGTCGCCGATCGCCGGAACGCGGACGGCTCGGGCTGGGCGGTCCTCGCCGACCCCGAAGGCAACGAATTCTGCGTTCTCCGCAGCGAATCCGACCGGGCCGCGATGGATTCACACACCATCCCGACGGGCGACGCATGACCACCGCCACCACCTGAGAGCTCGTCCGGCGAACGGTGTCCCGCAATTTCCATTGAGCCTTTTTCATCCTGGTCGGCCCGCAACCGCGGGTCGCAAAGCCACACGTCGATGAGGTGTCGCATGCGCCGCAGGCGCATAGCCCACCTACGACACCGGCACCGCCGCGGGTTCTCAGAGGCTTCCTGGCGAGGACGGCCCCTCCGCCGTGTATTGGACATACATCAGGAGGGGCACCCACAGTCCAGGGAGCCTCTGAGGTTCCGCTACCCGCACCGCCACGCAGAACGAGGTTGGAAAAACCTCATTGAAATCGAACCTTCGATTTCAATGGAAATTGCGGGACACCCAGGGCCCAAGCCCTAGTCGCGGCAGCGGGCGGCGGAGTAGAGGTGGCTGTCGGGGAACTCCGACGCGGTCAGCACCTGGCCCACCACGACGACGGCGGTTCGCACGATGCCCGCGGCGCGCACGCGTTCCGCGATGTCGGAAAGCGTTGCGCGCAGGACGATCTCGTCCGCGCGGCTCGCGTTCGCGACCACGGCCACGGGGCAGTCCGCACCGTAGTTGGGCAGCAGCTCCTCGACGAGCTGCTCGATGCGGTTGACCGCGAGGTGCAGCACCATCGTCGCCCGGCTCCGGCCGAGCGTGGCGAGGTCCTCGTGCTCGGGCATCGGTGTCGCACGTGCGGAGGTGCGGGTGAGCACCACGGTCTGCCCAACCCCTGGCACGGTGAACTCCCGCTTCAGCGAGGCCGCCGCGGCCGCGAACGCCGGCACGCCCGGCACCACCTCGTAGGGGATCCCGGCCGCGTCGAGCCGGCGCATCTGCTCGGCGACGGCGCTGAACACCGACGGGTCCCCGGAGTGCAGCCGCGCCACGTCGAGCCCGGCCCCGTGGGCGGCCACCATCTCGGCGAGGATCTCGTCCAACGTCAGCTTCGCCGTGTCCACCAGCCTGGCGTCGGCCGGGCAGTGCGCCAGCAGCTCCGCCGGGACCAGGCTGCCCGCGTACAGGCACACCGGCGACGAAGCGATCACGTCGCGCCCCCGCACGGTGATCAGGTCTGCGGCGCCCGGCCCGGCACCCACGAAACGCACTGTCATCGCTTGCTCACCGCCCACTGCGTCACCGGCATCGCCGGTCGCCAGCCGGTGTAGCCACCGATCGGCGCCGCGCGCTCCACCGAGATCCGGACCAGCTCACCGCCGTGGCGGCCGTACCAGTCGGTCACCAGCACCTCCAACTCCAATGTGACCGCGTTGACCACCAGCCGACCGCCTCGCCGCAGAGCAGCCCAGCACGCCTCCAGCACGCCCGGTGCGGTGCCACCGCCACCGATGAAGATCGCATCGGGTTCGTCCAGCCCGTCCAGCGCGCGCGGCGCGGCTCCGGTGACGACCTGGACGCCGGGGACGCCCAGCGCGCTCGCGTTCGTCGCGATGCGCCGTGCCCGGTCCTCGCGGTGCTCGATCGCGATCGCCCGGCAGGCCGGATCGCTGCGCATCCACTCGATCGCGATGCTACCGGCGCCCGCACCGACGTCCCACAACAACTGACCGGGCGTCGGGGCCAGCCGCGCCAGCGTGATCGCCCGCACGTCGCGCTTGGTGAGCTGCCCGTCGTGCTCGAAGGCGTCGTCGGGCAGACCTGGCGTGCTGGGCAGGAGTTTCGCGTCGGGAGCCGGGCGGCACTCGACCGCGATCACGTTGAGCGGACTCACCGCCGGCCGGTCCCAGTCGTCCGCGGTGGAACTCGTCCGGCCCTCCTGCACGCCCCCGAGGTCGGACAGCACCGTCATGCTGCTCGGCCCGTAACCGCGGACCCGCAGCAGCGCGGCCACCTCGTCCGGCGTGCCGCCGTCGGAACTGAGGACCAGCAACCGGTTTCCCGGCTGGAGCCGGGGGTGCAGCAGCTCCACCGGCCTGCCGACGAGGCTCACGACGGCCGTTTCCTGCAGCGGCCAGCCCATTCGAGCGCAGGCCAGCGACAGCGATGACGGGTGCGCAACGATCCGCACCCGATCCCGGCCCAGCAACTTCACCAGGGTCGCGCCGACCCCGTAGAACATCGGGTCACCGCTGGCCAGCACGCAGATCGACCGGTCGGCGTGCTCCGCGAGCAGGCCGGGCAGCGCGGGCAGCATGGGCGTGGGCCAGGTCACCCGCCGTCCGTTCGCTTCGGGCACGAGGTCGAGCTGTCGCGAGCTGCCGAACAGCACATCCGCGGAATCGACGATCTCCCGGGCGTGCGGCGACAGACCCGCTGCGCCGTCGGCCCCGATTCCCACGACGTGGACGAGCTCCGGCTTCTCCTGGTGAACGGTCACCGCACCACCTCACCACGTCGCCGCTAGACCGTGCCGAGGACCTTCGTCACGGAGATCTCGATCACCACGCGGGACGGGTTGGGGCGGGGCTTCTTGTAGCGCTGCTCGTACCGGGCCTCCGCGTCGGCCACGGCGCCGGGATCGTCCCGCACCACGGCGCGACCTTCCAATGTGGACCAGCGCCGCCCGTCGACCTGGCAGACCGAGGCGGGCACGCCCGCCGGCCCGGCGGCGAGGATCTGTCGCACCTTGTGCGAGGTGCCCGAGGAGATCACGCGCGCGACCGCCGACTCGACGTCGAGGGTCACGCCCACCGGAACGACGTGCGGTGTGCCATCGCGGCGCACCGTCGTCAGCGTGCACAGGTGCCGTTCCTGCCAGAACTGCAGGAAATCCTCGCCCTTGCCGTCCAGCGGCGACTTCTGGCCCACCGGTTTCCCCTCCTGCTCGGGTTAGCGACGCGTTGTTCACGAGCGCCGCAGCCGCGCGTCACCCCCGGCGCGCACCGCCGCGGTCGTTGCGGGTGCCGTGGCCTCGCCGGGCACCGCGCCCGGACGGACCGTGCACGCCGCGGCCGGCGCGATCTCCATGCGCGCCTTCGGCGCTACGGCCGCTGTCGCGGCGCCCCTGGCCGTTGCCGTCCGCACGGCGCGGCCTGCGGCTCGCCCTGGGCTCGCCGGCCTCGTGCTCGGTGCGCCGCTTCGCGCCTCGCGGCGCTTCGCTCTGCCTCGCGCCGCGACTGCGCGGCGCACCGCCCTGCTTCGCGGGCCTGCTGCGCGGCGCTTCGCGCCGCTTCGGGTCGACGATGGCGACGCCGTCGGGTTCGCGGGCTCCGGTCAGGCGCGCCAGTTCGGCGTCCTCCGGGCCGACCGTCGTGGTCGTGGCCGTGACCCCGGCCTGGTTCGCCATCGTCCGGAAGGCCTGCTTCTGGTCGTCCGTGACCAGGGTGACGACGGTGCCGGTCGCGCCCGCACGGGCGGTTCGGCCCGCTCGGTGCAGGTAGTCCTTGGGGTCGGCCGGCGGCTCGACGTGCACCACCAGGCTGACGTCATCGACGTGGATGCCGCGCGCGGCGACGTTCGTCGCCACCAGGGTCTCGGTCTCGCCGGTCTTGAACTCGTCGAGGATCCGGGTGCGCGCGTTCTGGGCCTTGCCGCCGTGCAGCGCACCGGCCCGGATCCCGACCGCGCGCAGCTTCTTCGCCAGCCGGTCGGCGTGGTGCTTGGTGCGCACGAACATGATCGTGCGGCCCTCGCGGGCCGCGATGCGGGCGAGCACCGCCTGCTTCTCCGCCGCGGACACCAGGAACTGGTGGTGCTCCATGCTGTCCACGCTCGCCGCCGGGGGCGCCAGCGAGTGCACCACCGGGTCGGTCATGTAGCGCTCGACGAGCTTGTCGACGTCGCCGTCCAGCGTCGCGGAGAACAGCAGGCGCTGGCCGTCGGCCGGGACCAGGTCGAGCAGCTCCCGGACCTGCGGCAGGAAGCCCATGTCCGCCATCTGGTCTGCCTCGTCGAGCGCGGTCCGCTCCACTTCGGACAGCACGCAGGTGCCCTGGCGCACGTGGTCGGCCAGCCGGCCGGGCGTCGCGACAAGCACGTCCACGCCCCGGCGCAGCGTGTCGGCCTGCCGGGTGAAGGAGGTGCCGCCGACGACCTCGCGGACGTAGAGGCCGAGCGCCTTGGCCAGCGGCTTGAGGGCATCGGTGACCTGCGTCGCCAGTTCGCGGGTCGGCACCAGCACCAGCCCGCGCGGGTGCAGCGGACGGGCGTTGCCCTCCTGCATCGCCAGCAGCGGCAGGCCGAAGGCCAGCGTCTTGCCGGATCCGGTCTGGCCCCGGCCCAGCACGTCCCGTCCGGTCAACGCGTCCGGGATGGTGGCCGCCTGGATCGGGAAGGCCTCGACCATCCCGTTGTGGGCCAGGGCGCTCACCAGCCGCTTCGGCAGCCCGAGCTGGTCGAAGGGCGCCGGGTCGACGGCTGTGACGCCGACCTCGTCGAACAGGCTGCGCTTCGGCGCCGGCTGCTGGGATTGCGGGCGGCGCCGGCGGGGCCGCCGGGACGAGCGCGCGGGCGTGTTGGACGAACTTGATGGCACGAAGAAACTCCCGAGATGCGGCACGTCACGGGGAGGCTTCGCGGAGACCGCGTGCGATCGCAAGGACGAGCCCGGCGCATGCGCGCCGATGGATGTGGATTCCGAGTCCGTCGACTCGTGGTCGGCCGGTGGGTTTCCGGCCCGGTTCAGCGCCGAGTCTAGCCGATCACGCGCGGTCGCCGGTGGCTGGCGTGCGTGGTGGCCGGACCCGGCGCTGAGACCGCGGTCACATCACATTTCCCGCTGTGGCAAGGAGAACCGTCAGTGCCTCGGGATCCGCCAGGCGCTCGTCGGCGCCGCGGGCGCGGAACCAGCCGGCGATGTTGTCCGCATCACGTCGCAGGAATTCGAGCCCCCGCGGATTCGCCGCGAGATCGACCGCCTGCGGCAGGTCGATCAGCATCAGCTTGCCCTCGTGCACGAGCACGTTGTACGCGGACAGGTCGCCGTGGGTGAAACCCTGCTCGGCCAGCACCACGAGCGCGTCGACGAGTTGCAGCCAGAGCTCGTCGAGCTCGTCCGGCGTCGGCCGCAGCGCCGCGAGCCGCGGAGCCGCCGTCCCGTCGGCGGAGCCCAGGAACTCCAGCAGGACCTCGGTGCCGACGCGCTGCACGGGGTAGGGCACCGGCACGCCGGCCAGCCACAGCGACGACAGCACGGCGAACTCCGCCACCGCCCACTGCTGCGCGATCATGCCGCGCCCGAACGAGCTGCGCTGCTGCATCGCCCGCATCTCGCGGGACTTGCGCATCTGCCTGCCTTCGAGATAGCCCGCGTCGCGGTGGAACATCCGGTGATCCATGTCGCGGTACCGCTTCGCCGCGAGCAGGCAGGAACTCCCACCGGGCACCGACCTGCGCAGCAGGTGCACATCGGCTTCCTTGCCGGTCTTGAGCACGCCCAGCTCGTGGTCGACCGCGGCCAGCTCGGTCACCAGCCAGGACGGGTGCGGCCCGGGGCCGCGTTCCCCGGTGTCCCAGGTGGACCAGCGGTCGGCGCCGTCGGGCAGCGGTCGTGGTTCTGGCTCGTCGCGCAGTGCGGCGAGCAGGGTGCGTTCCTCCTCGGTGAGTCGGCCGCGCCGCATCGGCTCGTCGTCGAAGCGGCGCTTCTTCGACTGCTTCGGCTTGCGGTTCTTGATCGGCTTCGTGATGCGGATGAAGTCCGGGTCGTACTCGTCGTACGCAGACAAGATCTGGTGCTCCTCAAGCGGGACCTCCGCCGGGCACCGGTGTTTCAGCGCACGCGTGGCGGAGAGAGGCGGGTTCTGCGGTAGCTGCGCGGAATACGCACGCGCGCGAAGGTCACAAAGGCAACCACGGCGAACCTCCCTCCAGCTTTCCGAGCTGCGCGAACTGGTCGAAGCAAGTCTGATCGATCGACGGCCGCCGCCGCAACCGAATTTCCGCGCCCGGGAAGTCAGGCCCGGACGACGACGCAGAGCCCGCGCGCGCCCTCGCGTTCCACCTGCAGCCCGGCGTCGTTGGCCACGTCGAGGACGTCGTCGAGCGCACCGGGCTCCTCGGGCGTCCGGGCCAGGGCCCGGGCCAGCTTCCCCTTGTGCGACTTGTTGTGGTGGCTGACGACCTTCCGCTTGCCCGCCGCGTCTTCGGACAGCACGCGAACAGCAACGGCGTTCGGCACCTTGGCCAGCGCCGAGTACGCGCCCGACCGCAGGTCGACCACCAGCGCGTCGGCGTCGGCGAGCACCGGCTCCAGCGCTGGGCGCCACACGCTGCGCAACGTCCCGAACCCGGGCAGCGCGCTGCCCCCGGACAGGCGGTAGGCGGGGATCGCGTCGGTGCCCCGGACCAGCCCGAACAGTGCCGAAGCGACGGCCAGCCGGGCATCGGCCCGCGAGCGCTCGGCGGCCGACAGCGACCGGACGTCCAGCGCGTCGTAGAGCACCCCGGTGTAGCGCTCGAGTGCCGGAGAAGTGGGCGAATCCCACAGCTCTGCGTTGCGCTCGACCTCCTCCACCTGGCGCTCCGACAACCCCAGCGCGGCCAGACTGGCGGGCACGTCATCGGCCAAAGTGGACAGTGCCTCGATCAGCTTCCGCCGGGTGGGCGTCAACTCCGGATGCGACAGGGCGTCGAGATCCAGCGGCGCCCCGGCGCCGCCAACGGCCTTGGTCTCCGAAGGAGGAAGCAGAACCAACACCCCACCAGGCTAAGCGGTCCCCAGGCGAGGCCGACCAGCCCGGTGCGCAGCACCTCGCCTCCGAGGTCACGCAATTTCCATTGAAATCGAACCTCCAATTTCAATGGAAATTGCGTACTGGTGCTTCAACGCGGCTTGGATCCTCGCAACGACCTGGTCGAAACCCTCCCGGAGCTGGTCGCTCGTCACGACGATGACGACCCACCCGAGACTCCTGAGACGGTTCCGCCGGATCTCGTCGCGCTTGATCTGCGCCGGGTCCGCATGCCATCCCCCGTCGTACTCGACCGCGACCCGGGCGGCTTCGAAGGCGAGGTCCACGCGCGCGACGAATCCATCACCATCGAATACCTCCAGTTGCGGAACCGGGCGTAGTCCGCGCAGCGCGAGTTCGACGCGGAGGATCGATTCCGGCACGGACTCCGCGCGGCCGTCGAGATGTTCGAGCCGCATACGAGCCCGGACGATTCCATGATCCTTCCTGCCGACAAGGAAGCCCGCGATCTCCTCGATCGTGATGCTCCCCGCGTGCAGCAGCGCGTCGCAGTACGCGACGGCCTGGGACATCGAGCGCTGCTTCAGGATGTCGAACGAAATGCGCGGAAATCCCGCCACCCCGATCCCACGCCACGACGAATGCTCGAAGTCGAAGGCTCGGGCAGCGGTGCAGCGGAGTCCGTTCCTGCGAAGCATCCCGTCCTCGCGGGGCACGATCACTTCGACCGGCGCCCTGAAATCCGCGAGCGGCACACCACGCAGCGTCGCAGCGGATCGGCCGGTGATCACCGAGCCGCTCGGCAAGGTCATGGCCGCTGCGGCACATTTGAGCTCGTGCGTCAGCTGGGTGTCGCAGGTGGTGTAGACCCCGTGCAGCACCTTGCGGAAGGCGCTGCCCCGCAACTGCCAGTCGGTGAGGCCCGCGGCAATGGCCTCGGAGCGGAGGAAGAGCTTGTGGGGAGTGTCGCCGATTTGGGGAGGGAACGCTTGGAGTCTCATGTAGATGTAGAGGCGCGAGACCCTCGATCAGATACACCTCGTCGAAAATCTGTGGATAGGTCGACCCCCTTGTGGATAACTCCCGCAATTTCAATGGAAATCGAAGGTCCGATTTCCATTGAAATTGCGGGACCTCGAGTCGGGACGGGGGGCGTCAAGCGGGGGAGAGGGTGCGGTCGGTGGTGGCCGGTAGGGCGGACAGGCCGTGGATGATCGACGTCGGGCGGCGGACCACCGCTCCCGCCCGGCGCAGCCCCGGCAGGCGGGTCGCCAGGCAGCGGAACGCGATCTCCGCCTCCAGCCGGGCCAGCGGCGCGCCCAGGCAGTAGTGGATGCCCGAGGAGAACGCGAGGTGATCACCCCGGTCCGGGCGGGTGATGTCGAACCGGTCCGGGTCGTCGTGCACCGCCGGGTCCCGCCCGGCCGACGCCAGCACCGCCAGCACCGGCGTGTCCGCCCGGAGCCGGCGACCGGCCAGCTCCACCGGCTCGTGCGCGATCCGCATCGTCACCTGAACGGGTGGATCCCAGCGGAGCGTCTCCTCGACCACGGCCGACGCCATGCCGGGATCGGCCCGCAGCAGATCCCACTGCTCCGGGTGCTGCAGCAGCGCGAGGGTGCCGTTGCCGATCAGGTTGACCGTCGTCTCGAAGCCGGCGACCAGCAGCAGGTCGCACAGCTGCACCAGCTCGGCGCCGGTCAGCTTGTCCTGGTCGAGGGCCGCGACCAGGTCGCTGACGATGTCCTCGCCGGGCTCCGCGCGGCGCTGCTCGATCAGCCCGGTGAACATCGCGTCGAGCTCGCCGAAGGACTCCCGCATCTGCCGGAGCTGGCGGGCCGACCGGACCCCGTCCAGCGCGCCGGCCAGCACCGTGCCGTGGTGCGCCAGCCGCTGCGCGTCCAGCGGCGGCAGCCCGAGCAGCTCGCAGATCACCCGGATCGGCAGCGGCCCGGCGAAGTCCCGGACCACGTCGAACTCGCGGCGCTCGGCGGCCTGGTCCAGCAGGTCGTGGGCGATCTGCTCGATGCGCTCGCGGTAGGTCTCCAGGCGGCGCGGCCGGAAGGCCGGGGCGGCGAGCTTGCGCAGCCGCGAATGATCGGGCGGATCGAGCTCCAGCAGCGAGAGCTGCAGGTCAACGGCGGCGGCCGTCGGGTCGCCGTAGGAGCCGTCGCTGGTGCGCACGCCGAACCGCCGGTCCCGCAGCACCTCGTCGCACAGCTGGTGGGTCGTCGCGACCAGCACCCCGAGCTTGCTGCGCACCAGCGGCCCCTGCTCGCGCATCTGCCGGTAGAGCGGGTACGGGTCGTCCCGCCACGGGGCGTGCAACAGGCGTGCCATCGGGTCGCCGCGCACCGCGAAGAGCCAGGTCAGCGCCCCCTGAGCGAGCAAACGCGCGCGGAGGCTCCACTCCGCTGATCGGCCGCCGTCGCTGCGGGCCTGCTGAGCGGACATCGGACCCCCTACGTGAAACGGACACCTCGTTCGAGGTAACCGCACCCGCGGCGGCCCGACAATGGGCCAACCGGATCAGTGTCCGCTGGCCACGCAGAACTCGTTGCCCTCCGGGTCCTGGAGCACGGTCCAAGCCAGGCCGCCGGGCCCCTCGTGCTCGCCGACCTCCGTGGCGCCCAGCTCGACGAGGCGGCGCACCTCGGCCTGCCGGTCGGTGGTGCCCAGGTCCACGTGGACGCGGTTCTTCCCGGCTCGCGGCTCCGCCACCTGCTGCAACCCGAGCGCCACCCCGCCCTCCTGGTTCGCGGCGAGCATCACGAACTCGCCGACGTCGAGGACGACGGAGGTGTCCAGGGCCTGCGTCCAGAAGTCGGCCAGCCTCCGGGGCGATGCGCAGTCGATCGTCACCATGCCGATGTCCAGTGCCATGGCGCGGAAGATAGGCGCCGACCCCGACAGCCGCCGGGCGGCGCGGGTAATCCGCTGGTGGTGACCCCGGGGTGGGTCGCTACCCTGCGGTTGACGTATCGGGCCGGACGAGGAGCTAGTAGCCGTGATCACGAGGATGTCGACGTTGTTCCTGCGTACCCTGCGCGAGGATCCGGCCGACGCCGAGGTGCCGAGCCACAAGCTGCTCGTCCGCGCCGGCTACGTCCGCCGGATCGCGCCGGGCATCTATTCGTGGCTGCCGCTGGGCCTGCGGGTGCTGCGCAAGATCGAGGAGGTCGTGCGCGAGGAGATGAACGCGATCGGCGCGCAGGAGATCCACTTCCCCGCGCTGCTGCCGAAGGAGCCCTACGACGCGACCAACCGCTGGACCGAGTACGGCCCGAACCTGTTCCGGCTGAAGGACCGCAAGGGTGGCGACTACCTGCTCGGTCCGACGCACGAGGAGCTGTTCGCGCTCACCGTCAAGGGCGAGTACAGCTCCTACAAGGACTACCCGGTCATGCTGTACCAGATCCAGACGAAGTACCGGGACGAGGAGCGGCCCCGCGCCGGCATCCTGCGCGGCCGCGAGTTCGTCATGAAGGACTCCTACTCCTTCGACCTGGACGACGAGGGCCTGGCGAACTCGTACCAGCTGCACCGCGACGCCTACATCCGGATCTTCGACCGGGTCGGGCTGCGCTACGTGATCGTCGCGGCCACCTCCGGCGCGATGGGCGGTTCGGCGTCCGAGGAGTTCCTGGCCGAGAGCGAGACCGGTGAGGACACCTTCGTCCGCAGCACCGAGTCGGGCTTCGCCGCCAACGTCGAGGCCGTGGTCACCCCCGCGCCGCCCGCCGAACCGATCGAGGGCAAGGCGGCCGCCGAGGTCCACCACACGCCGAACACGCCGACCATCGAGACCCTGGTCGACTACCTCAACGCCAACACCGACCGCAAGTTCACCGCGGCCGACACGCTGAAGAACGTGCTGGTCAAGACCCGGCAGCCGGGCTCGTCGGACTGGGAGCTGCTGGCCGTGGGCGTGCCCGGCGACCGCGAGGTCGACATGAAGCGGCTGGAGGCGTCGCTGGAGCCCGCCGAGGTGGCGCTGCTGGAGGAGGCCGACTTCGCCGCCAACGCGTTCCTGGTCAAGGGCTACATCGGCCCGAAGGCGTTGCAGGACAACGGCGTCCGCTACCTGGTCGACCCGCGCGTGGTGACCGGGACGGCGTGGGTCACCGGCGCCGACAAGACCGACCACCACGTGGTGGACCTGCTGTGCGGCCGGGACTTCACCCCGGACGGCACCATCGAGGCCGCCGAGGTCCGCGAGGGCGACCCGTCGCCGGACGGCCGCGGCACCCTGGTCGCCGCGCGCGGCATCGAGATCGGCCACATCTTCCAGCTCGGCCGCAAGTACGCCGACGCGTTCTCGCTGGACGCGCTCGGCCAGGACGGCAAGCCGAAGCGCATCACCATGGGTTCCTACGGCGTCGGGGTGTCGCGGCTGGTGGCCGCGATCGCCGAGCAGAGCCACGACGAGGTCGGCCTGGTGTGGCCGCGCGAGGTGGCGCCCGCCGACGTGCACGTGGTGATCGCGGGCAAGGACGAGAGCATCCGGGAGCGCGGCGAGGCCATCGCGGCCGAGCTCGACGCGGCCGGCGTGCAGGTGATCCTGGACGACCGGACGGTGTCGCCGGGCGTGAAGTTCGCCGACTCCGAGCTGATCGGGGTGCCGACGGTCCTGGTGGTGGGCAAGGGCCTGACCAGGGGCGTCGTCGAGGTCCGCGACCGTCGCTCCGGCGACCGCGCGGAGGTCGAGGCGGACAACGCGGTGCAGCACCTCATCGACGTCGTCCGCGGCTGAGAGGCCCGAAGCCGATCACGGGGCCGTGGGTCCGGGGTTTCCCGGGACCCACGGCCCCGTTTCTTCGCTGTTCCGGCAGCCGCAGGTCAGGACAGCGCGGTGAGCACCGCGTCGGTGTCGGCGAGGTTCGGCAGGACCGCGTGGGCGCCCGCGGCTCGGAGGTCGTCCTCGCTGCTGGAGCCCGTCGCGACGCCTACCGCGACCGCGCCGAAGCGCAGCGCGCCCGCGACGTCGTGCGGCGTGTCGCCGACGACCACCACGGCGTCCGGGGAGATCGGCCCGCCGTGGCGGTCTTCGGCCTTGGCGACGGAGTCCGCGATCAGGTCGTGGCGGTGCACCGAGGCCTCGCCGAAGCCGCCGATCTCGAAGTCGACGTGGTGGTGCAGGCCGAACGATTCGAGCTTGTGGAAGGCGACCTCCGCGAGGTTCCCGGTCACCAGCGTCTGCGTGAACCGCGGTTCGTCGGCCAGCGCCGTCAGCGCCCGGGCCGCACCGGGCAGCGCGCTGCCGCGCTGCGAGAGCTCGTCGCGCGTGTCGGCGACCGCGCTGGTCAGCGCCGCGAACATGGCCGCGATCGTGGGCTCGTCCGGGGTGCTGCCGTGGATCTCCAGCACGTCCGTGGTGATCGCCAGCTCGGTGCGGCCGGCGGTGTCCGGCATGCGCTGCAGAGCCTTCCCGGTCACGTCCGCGAGCGCGCGGCGGTACCAGCGGGAGCCGAAGCCCCGGGCGTCGATCAGGGTCAGGTCGATGTCCCACAGCACGAGTCGCGTCACCGCACCATCCTGCCAGCCGACAGGCGGTGCGGTGACGCCCGATTCGAGGGCTCAGGCGGCGAGCTCGCGGCGGGCGGTCTCGGTCACGATCGACATGCCCAGCACCGTCAGCGCCAGGCAGCAGATCAGCATGATCGCCACCGGCATCGCCGAATGCGTCGCCCGCAGCAGCGCCGCGCCGATCAGCGGTGCGGCGGCGCCGGCGACCACCGTGGCGGCCTGATATCCCAGCGACACCCCGGAATACCGCACCGAGGTGCCGAAGAGCTCGGCGTAGAAGGCGGATTGCGCGCCGGTCAGCGTGCCGTGCAGCAGCAGCCCGACCGCCACCGCCAGGAACACCAGCACCGGATCGTGGCTGCCCACCAGCGGGAAGAAGATCACCGTCCACAATGCACAGCCGATGGCGGCGGTGATCGCCACCGGGCGGCGGCCGAGCCGGTCGGACAGCGCCCCGCCGGCGAGCATCGACAACGCCTGCACGAGAGAACCGACGGCCACCGCGGTGGTCGTGATCGTGGTGGGAAGCCCGATGTTGCCCGCGTAGACCAGCAGGAAGATGGTGAACACGTAGAACGCGGCGTTCTCGCCCACGCGCGCCGCGAACACCGCGAACACCGCCCGCGGGTACTGGGCCAGCGCTTCGAGCACCGGCGCCCGCTCCTCGCGGCTCTCCTCGGCGACGGCCTGGAACAGCGGCGACTCGGCCACCCGCAGCCGCACCCACAACCCGATGACGACCAGCACGATCGACGCCAGGAACGGGATCCGCCAGCCCCACGCTGAGTACTGCGCGCCGGTCGTCGCGGTCGCCATCGCGGCCAGGGCGCCCGTGGCCAGCAGGTTGCCCAGCGGCCCGCCGGTCTGCGGCCACGCGGTCCAGAAGCCGCGCCGCTCGCGCGGCCCGTGCTCGGCCACCAGCAGCACCGCGCCGCCGAACTCGCCGCCGAGCGCGAAGCCCTGCACCAGCCGCAGCAGCGTCAGCAGCAGCGGCGCCGCGATCCCGATCTGCTGGTAGCCCGGCAGCACGCCGATCAGCACCGATGCGGAGCCCATCAGAACCAGGCTGATCACCAGCAGCCGCTTGCGGCCGACCCGGTCGCCGAAGTGCCCGAACACCAGGCCGCCCAGCGGCCGGGCGGCGAACCCGACGGCATAGGTGACCAGCGCCAGCAGCACGCCGAGCAGCCCGTCGGAATGCGGGAAGAAGACCGGGCCGAACACGGTGGCCGCGGCCGCCCCGTACAGGAAGAAGTCGTAGAACTCGACGGTGGTCCCGACCACGCCCGCGGACACCACGCGGGCCAGGCGGCGAGTTCCCCCAGCTGTTGTCGTCACGGTCGCAAAGAGTGCTCGCGCGACCACGCCCCGCGCAAGATCCCGGCTCGAAGTTGCCTCATCCGCAATGCCATTGGAATGAGGTTTTTCCAGCCTCGCTCCGGGTGGCGGCGCGGGTAGCGGAACTCAGGCGCTCCCCGGACTGTGGGTGCCCACCTTGAAGCGTCTGAGAACCCGCGGCGGTGCCGGTTGCGGGAGGTGGGGTGCGCGGTCACGGCGCCCCAGTCACGGCTGCTCCAGGATGAAAATCGCGATCAGCCGGGAACGAAGCTCAGGCGGACCCGGCGGACCGGATTGTCCACATTGGTGTCCACCAGGCACACCGACTGCCAGGTCCCCAGCGCCATCTCCCCGCCCAGCACCGGGATGGACGCGTACGGCGGGACGAACGCGGGCAGCACGTGGTCCCGGCCGTGGCCCCGCGAGCCGTGGCGGTGCCGCCAGCGGTCGTCGGCGGGCAGCAGGTCCCGAAGCGCGGCGAGCAGGTCGTCGTCGCTGCCCGCGCCGGTCTCGATGATCGCCAGCCCGGCGGTCGCGTGCGGCACCCAGACGTTGAGCAGGCCGTCGCGCGCCCGGGCCGAACGCAGGAACCGCTCGCACTCCGCGCCCAGGTCGTAGACGACTTCCACGGAGCCGGTCCGGACCTCGATTTCCTCGCTGTGCATGGGTTCAACCGTAAGCAGCGGTACCGGAACCGGCCCGGCCGGTGCGAGGATGCGGCCATGCGTGAGGCATTCGGTGCGCGGTTCGACGTCCCGGACGGCTATCTCAACACCGCGAGCATCGGCATCCCGACCGCCGACGCGGCCCGCGCGGTCGCGGAGTCGGTCGCGCGCTGGGGGAGCGGCCGCGACCTGCCCGAGGACTTCGAGCCGGCGGTGGCCGACGCGCGGGCGTCGTTCGCGGCGCTGGTCGGCACCACCGCGGAGCGGGTGGCGATCGGAGCCACCGCCTCCCAGCTCGTCGGCCTGGTCGCGGCGAGCCTGCCGGCGGGCGCTCGCGTGCTGGTCGCCGAGAACGAGTTCACCAGCGTCGTCTTCCCGTTCGCCGCGCAACCGGACGTGCAGGTCACCGAGGTGCCGTTGGACGAGATCGCGGAGCACGCCGCGGACCACGACCTGGTGGCGGTCAGCGCGGTGCAGTCCAGCGACGGCCGGATCGCCGACCTCGACGGCCTCCGGCGTAGCGCCGCCGCGGGTTCGACGCGGGTCCTCATCGACGTCACGCAGGCGCTGGGCTGGCTGCCGGTGCGGCTCGACTGGGCCGACTGGGTCGTCGGCGCCGCCTACAAGTGGCTGCTGGCACCGCGCGGCGCCGCCTGGCTGGCGGTGCACCCGGATGCGCCCGAGGTCGTGCCGACCTGCGCGAACTGGTACGCCGGGCAGGACCCGTGGAGCACCACCTACGGCCTGCCGCTGCGGCTGGCCGGCGGCGCCCGCTCGCTCGACCTCTCGCCGACGTGGTTCGCGCAGGTCGGCGCGGCGGTGGCGATGCGATGGCTGGCCGGGCTCGACATGGCCGCGGTAGCCGCGCACTGCACCGGGCTGGCCGACGAGTTCAGCGCGGCGCTGGGCCTGCCCGCCGCCGGATCCGCGATCGTCTCGGTGCGGGTGCCGGACGCCGTGTCGAAGCTCACGGCGGCCGGGATCACCTGCGCGGCGCGAGCGGGCCGGGCACGACTGTCATTCCACCTCTACAACACCTCCGCCGACGTCGAGCGCGCGGTGCGTGCGCTGCGATGACCATCCGGGGTGTCCGACTTGTAATCAGCGCCCGCTACGGTTGGTGCTCGTGCCGGACCGACGAGGTGTGCCCGAAGAGATGACGGGAGCACAAGCCAACACGCAGCGCGAAACCACGCCGCTGCGGCGCGACAACTCGCTTATCAGACCGGATCGCGCGCCGGTGCCGCCGCCGGACGAGGCCACTCGGCCGGCGTTCGCCCCACCGCCCCGCCGCGACCAGCCGCCGCCGGTGCAGCAGCCGCCGGTGCAGCCGCAGGCGCAGCAGCAGCCGACGAGCTGGCAGGCCCCGGTGGCGCAGCCGGAGCCGCAACCGCGTCGCATCACGCCGACCGGCTGGCTGCTGCGCGGGCTCGGGCTCGTCGCGATCTCGGTGCTGTCCGGGCTGATCTGGCTGATGATCAAGCCGGACACCGATGACGAGGCCGCGCCGCCGCCTGCGGAGGTGCCGCGCTACGAGTTCGTCCCGATCCACCGCGAGGAAGCGTTCCAGGGCTGCCAGAACGTCTCCACGGCCAAGATCAAGAGCTTCTTCCAGAAGCAGGAGTGCGCGCACCTCACGCGGGCGCTCTACAGCACCAAGCTGCCCGACGGCACCCGGGTGCTGACCTCGCTGGTCACGGTCCTGATGCCGGACGCGGCCACCGCGCAGCAGCTCAACGACCTGACCACCAAGGACGGCACGGGCAACATCCGGGACCTGGTCGACGACGGCCGGGACGGCACCAAGGGCATGCCGGGGCTGGACGACGACGCCTACGCCTCGGGCCGCCAGGACCGGCTGGTGGTGATCGGCGACTCGGCCTACTTCGACAAGAACACGCCGCACAAGGACCCGGTGCTGCTCGACGTCACCAAGGAAGCGCTGAAGCTCGGCTGGCCGCAGGAGCAGACCCCGCGCTGACCGCCGGGGTCAGGGCTGACCGGGGAAGGGCTTCGCGGCGGGCTGCGCGCCGACGGTGAGCCTCCACCGGGTGGCCCGGACGGCAGCGGTGGTCAGGCCGTCGAGCGCGATACCGCGCAGCGCGGCGTCCTCGGTGTTCTCCAGCACCGAACGCCAGCCGGTCTCGCAGTCGGTCTCCGTCTTGACCAGCAGCCCGATCGCGGCCTTCTGGTCGCTCACCGACTCCCCGACGTCGTACGCCGGCTGAGCCGCCGGCGGCGTCTGCTGCGCGTCGCGGATCACCCGCTCCGCGGTGTCGCGCAGCCTCCGGTGCTGCCCCATCGCGTCGCCGATCGCGCTGCGCACGCGGGATTCGCTCGCGAACGCGCTCGCCAGCCCGTACACCCACACCGCCGCGTGCTCCGCGCTCAACGCGCTGCGCAGCGCGTTTCCCGCCTCGTCCGAAAGCTCCGTCATCCGAGCACCTCCCGCAGGCTCGCGCAGCTCGCCGCGACCGATCCCAGCAGGCCGGCGCGGTAGGGCTCCACCCCGGCCACCAGCTGGACCGCCCTGTCCTGCGCGCCGGCCAGCGCATCGCGCAGCGCCTTCGCCGCCGTGCTCGCCGAGGACGGGGCCTGCTGCGGTGCCGGATCGGGCACCGACGGCGGGTCTTCGGGGTCGCGCGGATTGACCCGGTCGACCTCGCGCTGCAACGCGGCGGCGTGCTCGGAACGCGCCGAGGCGATCTCGCCGGCGGCGTCGGCCAAGCCCGAATGCGCCTGCGCGATCGCCTTCGCCAGCTGGGCGTCGGACTTCGCCGCGGCCGCCAGCGCCACCAGCGGGTCGGGCTCCTCGGGTGCCGAGCTGCACGCCGCGGTCAGCGCGGCGGCGACCGGAACGGCCGCGAACAACCGCAGCGCGCTCCGCCGCCCCAGCAGCGACCTGGCTCGCGAAGGGGATTCCACGTCGGCCTATCCTGCCAGGCGATCACCCGGCCGGACGCCCGGGCATCGCCCCCGGTGATCGGCACGATCCGCCGATCGTTGGGGTCCCACGCCGCGCTCGGGTGCGGGTGGACGCGATACCCTGGGCGACCGCGGCCGGCACGGACAGCACTGGTCGTGAACGTCCCGCCGGCCGGCCCGGCCGCGAGACCCCGTGCCGCGATGTTTCCAGGTCTGCCCCAGACCCCGATCGGAATTTAGGGAGTGCCAACGTGTCCAGCCCGCCGCGCGGTGCGATCACCGCGCAGCTGGAGCCCGTCGTAGCCGAGGCCGTGGCTAGATCGGGCTTCGACCTCGAGGAGTTCGACGTGCAGCAGGCCGGCCGCCGCCGGCTGATCAAGGTCGTCATCGACTCCGACGACGGCGTCGGGCTCGACGAGATCTCCGACGTCAGCCGCGCGGTGTCGGAGGTGCTGGACGCGCACGAGCACGTCCTGGCCGGCTCCTACACGCTCGAGGTCACCTCGCCGGGCGTGGACCGGCCGCTGACCCGCGCGCGGCACTGGCGTCGCGCCCGCTACCGGCTGGTCAAGATCCGGTTCGCCGACGGCGAGAAGTTGGTGGCGCGGGTCGGGGCGGCCGATGATGAAGGAGTCACGGTGCTGGTCGCCGGCGAACTGCGCCGGGTGGCCTACCGTGATGTCGAACGCGCGGTGGTCGAGGTGGAGTTCCAGCAGCCACCGGCGGAGGATTTGGTCAAGCTGGAGCGGGCTGCGAGCGGCGTTTCCCAAGAGGGGGACGACCGGGAAGACACGGAGGAGTCGAGGTGAACGTCGACATCGCGGCGCTGCGGGCGATCGAACGCGACAAGGACATCCCGTTCGAGACGGTCCTGGAAGCGATCGAATCGGCACTGCTCACCGCATACCGCCACACCGAGGGGCACCAGCCGCACGCGCGGGTGGAGGTGGACCGCAAGACCGGTGTCGTGCGGGTCCTCGCGCACACCCTGGCGGCCGACGGCAGCGTGCAGGAGGAATGGGACGACACCCCGGAGGGGTTCGGGCGCATCGCGGCGACGACCGCGCGGCAGGTCATCCTGCAGCGGCTGCGCGACGCCGAGCACGAGCGCACCTTCGGCGAGTTCTCCGCCAAGGAGGGCGAGATCCTCGGCGGTGTCATCCAGCGCGACGCGCGCGCCAACTCGCGCGGCATGGTCATCGTGTCGGTCGGCGACAGCGAGGGCGTGATCCCCGCCGCCGAGCAGGTGCCCAGCGAGAACTACGAGCACGGCACCCGGATCAAGTGCTACGTCGTCGGGGTGTCCCGGAGCGCGCGCGGACCGCAGATCACGCTGTCCCGCACCCACCCGAACCTGGTGCGACGGCTGTTCGCGCTGGAGGTCCCGGAGATCGCCGACGGCACCGTGGAGATCCCCGCGGTGGCGCGGGAGGCCGGGCACCGCTCCAAGATCGCGGTGCGCTCGACCGTCAGCGGCGTCAACGCCAAGGGCGCCTGCATCGGGCCGATGGGCTCGCGGGTGCGCAACGTGATGAGCGAGCTCGGCGGCGAGAAGATCGACATCATCGACTACTCGGACGACCCGGCGACCTTCGTCGGCAACGCCCTGTCGCCGGCCAAGGTAGTCTCGGTGGAGGTCGTCGACGAACGCACCAAGACCGCGCGGGTGGTCGTGCCGGACTTCCAGCTCTCGCTGGCGATCGGCAAGGAAGGCCAGAACGCCCGGCTCGCGGCTCGGCTCACCGGCTGGCGGATCGACATCCGCAGCGATGCCGACCCGGGTGCGTCGGCTGCTCCGGCGGCGCAACCCCCGGCGCAGGCGTCCGGTCTGGACCCCGCGGTGGAGGGACTGCCGACCGTGGGTTCGGCCGAGTAACGTCGTCGGGTTAGAATCAGAGGAGGTTCGACGCGAGGGGAGCGACAATCCGCACACGGGTGTCCGGTGAGCACGGCGAAAGCCGTGAGCCGGTTCGTACCTGCGTGGGGTGTCGTGCCCGGACGTCATCCTCTGAGCTGCTGCGTGTGGTGGCTGAGGTCGGTCGGGCTGGTCCCGTCGCCGTACCCGATCCACGACGTCGGCAACCGGGCCGGGGCGCTTGGCTGCACCCCGATCCGGCGTGCCTTCGTCTGGCCGAACGGCGCCGGGCTTTTCCGCGTGCACTCCGTGTGCCGGGAGTCCTGGACACCTCGGCCGTGCAGGCCCACCTGAGTGCCGGGCAACAGCAGCAGGCGGCTCAAGACGTGACCGACGCGGGATCCGTCCCGCGCCAGGCAACTGAAGGAAAGCAGGTCGACCCGTCATGAATCAGCCGTGAAGCTGAAGCCATGAACGCGCATCGGCGATAGGACGAGGTCGAGCGGGACTGCCGCCCGGCCTCACCCAGATGAGGAGAGCAGTGGCAGGCAAGGCCCGCGTACATGAGCTCGCCAAAGAGCTCGGTGTTACCAGCAAGGAAGTTCTGAACAAGCTCGCCGAGCAGGGCGAGTACGTGAAGTCCGCGTCGTCCACCGTGGAAGCCCCGGTGGCCCGCAGGCTTCGCGACGCACTCGCCAAGCCCTCGGCGTCGAAGAAGAGCGACGCCGGCGGAGGCAAGCCCGCTCCGGCAGAACCCAGGCCATCCCGCGCCGATGCGGCGGCGCCGAAGCCTGGACCCAAGCCCGGCCCGCGCCCCGAGGCGCCGGTCGGTGAGCGTCCCAAGCCCGGCCCCAAGCCGGGTCCGAAGCCGACTCCCAAGCCCGAGCCGGAGGTCATCAAGCCGGCCGAGCAGGCACCGGCAGCCAAGGCGGCCGAGTCGCGTCCGGCGCCCGGCCCCAAGCCGGGTCCGAAGCCCAGCCCGAAGCAGGGTGGCGACGGCGACGCCGGCGTGGTTCCGCCGCGTCCGAAGGCGCCCAAGCCGGGCCCGCGGCAGCCGCGCGTCGGCAACAACCCGTTCGGCGTCGGCAGCGGAGCGCCGCAGCAGCGGCCGCCGCGGCCGGGCCCGGGTGGCCGTCAGGGCGGCGGGCAGGGTCCCGGCCGCCAGCACGGCGGTCCCGGTGGCCAGCGCCAGGGCGGCGGTCAGGGTGCCGGTACGGCCCCGGCCGCGGGCAACGCCCCGCGCGGTGAAGGTGGCTCGCGCCCGAACCCGGGCATGATGCCGCCGCGTCCGAACCCCGGCATGATGCCGCCCCGTCCGCCGCGCAGCGGTGGCGGTCCCGGCGGTGGCCGCGGTGGTGGCGGCGGTGGCCGTGGCGGTCCGGGTGGCGGCGGTGGCCGTCCCGGTGGTGGCGGCGGTCGTCCCGGTGGGGGCGGCGGCGGCTTCCGCGGTGGCGGTGGCGGCGGCGCCCCGAGCGGTGCCCCGGCCGGCGGTGGCTTCCGCGGTCGTCCCGGCGGCGGTGGCCGTCCGGGCGGTCCCGGTGGTCGCGGCGGTGCTGCCGGTGCGTTCGGTCGTCCCGGCGGGCCCGCGAAGCGCGGTCGCAAGTCGAAGCGGCAGAAGCGCCAGGAGTACATGGAGAACATGCAGGCGCCGTCGGTCGGCGGCGTCCGCCTCCCGCGTGGCAACGGCGAGACCCTTCGCCTGCGTCGCGGTGCTTCGCTGACCGACTTCGCCGAGAAGATCAACGCCAACCCGGCCTCGCTGGTGCAGGCGATGTTCCACCTCGGCGAGATGGTCACCGCGACCCAGTCCGTCTCCGACGAGGTGCTGGAGCTCCTCGGCCAGGAGATGAACTACAAGGTCGAGATGGTCAGTCCGGAGGACGAGGACCGGGAGCTGCTGCAGTCGTTCGACATCAGCTACGGCGACCCGGGCAGCTCCGAGGACGAGCTGGCGGCGCGGCCGCCGGTGGTGACCGTCATGGGTCACGTCGACCACGGTAAGACGCGACTGCTGGACACCATCCGGAAGACGAACGTGCAGGCCGGCGAGGCCGGTGGCATCACCCAGCACATCGGTGCCTACCAGGTCCTCACCGAGCTGGAAGGCAACGAGCGGCCGATCACGTTCATCGACACCCCGGGTCACGAGGCGTTCACCGCCATGCGTGCCCGCGGTGCCAAGTCGACCGACATCGCCGTGCTGGTGGTGGCCGCCGACGACGGCGTCATGCCGCAGACGGTGGAGGCGATCAACCACGCCCAGGCGGCCGGTGTGCCGATCGTGGTCGCGGTGAACAAGATCGACGTCGAGGGCGCGAACCCGGCGAAGATCCGCCAGCAGCTCACCGAGTACAACCTCGTCGCCGAGGAGTACGGCGGCGACACCATGTTCGTCGACATCTCGGCGAAGCAGGGCACCAACATCGACAACCTGCTCGAGGCGATCCTGCTCACCGCGGACGCGGCGCTGGATCTGCGGGCCAACCCGAACATGCCCGCTCAGGGCGTGGCGATCGAGGCCCACCTGGACCGCGGTCGCGGTCCGGTGGCCACGGTGCTGGTGCAGCGGGGCACGCTGCGGGTCGGTGACTCGGTGGTGGCCGGCGACGCCTACGGTCGCGTCCGCCGGATGATCAACGAGAACGACGAGGACGTCCCCGAGGCGCTGCCGTCGCGGCCGGTGCAGGTCATCGGTTTCACGTCGGTGCCGGGCGCGGGCGACACCTTCCTGGTGGTCGACGAGGACCGGGTCGCCCGGCAGATCGCCGACCGCCGCGGGGCCCGCATCCGCGAGGCGCAGAACGCGGCCAAGCGCAAGCGCGTCAGCCTCGAGGACCTGGACAAGGTGCTCAAGGAGACCAACCAGCTCAACCTGATCATCAAGGGTGACAACTCGGGTACCGTCGAGGCGCTCGAAGAGTCCCTGATGAAGATCGAGGTCGGCGAAGAGGTCGAGCTCCGGGTGATCCACCGCGGCGTCGGTGGCATCAACGAGTCGGACATCAACCTCGCCACCGCGGAGAACACCATCGTCCTGGGCTTCAACGTCCGGGCCGAGGGCAAGGCGGCCGAGGTCGCCAACCGCGAGGGCGTGGAGATCCGGTACTACTCGGTGATCTACCGGGCGATCGAGGACATCGAGCAGGCCCTCAAGGGCATGCTCAAGCCCGAGTACGAGGAAGTCGAGCTGGGCCGGGCCGAGATCCGCGAGGTCTTCAAGTCCTCCCGGATCGGCACCATCGCGGGCTGCATGGTCACCGAAGGCATCATCAAGCGCAACGCCAAGGCGCGCTTGCTGCGGGACAACGTGGTCGTCGCCGAGAACCTCAGCATCAACTCGCTGAAGCGGTTCAAGGACGACGCCACCGAGGTCCGCGAGGGCTTCGAGTGCGGTCTGACCCTGGGGTCGTACAACGACATCAAGGTCGGCGACGTCATCGAGCCCTACGAGATGCGCGAGAAGCCGCGCGACTGAGCCGGTGCTGCGCAGGGGGTCGTCACTCGACGGCCCCCTGCGTGCCGGTTCGCCCCCGCGGTGAGGAACACCCATGTACGTCGGTGTACTCGAACTGGACGTCCTCCTCGGCGACGTCCACTCCCTGAAGCAGAAGCGCGCTGTCGTGCGGCCCGTGGTGGCCGAGTTGCGGCGGCGCTTCGAGGTTGCCGTCGCCGAGGCCGGGAACCAGGACTTGCACCGCCGCGCGCTGTTGGGCGTCGCGGCCGTCTCCGGCGACGCCGCGCACGTGCGCGAAGTGCTGGAAGCGTGCGAGCGGTTGGTCGCCGCACGCCCCGAACTGGAACTGCTCTCCGCCCGCCAACGCATGCTCGGGCCGGAGGACTAGGAGTTCCTGGTGGTCGTTCTGCGCGAGAACCCGCGGCGGCGCGAGTCGAGTCCCACACCGCAAGCGGCTAGCGCCGCTTTCAGACGAACTGAACTTTCCCCGAAGGAGGTGCGCCGTGGCTGATACGGCGCGCGCCCGCAAACTCGCCAAGCGCATCGCCCAGATCGTGGCATCCGGGCTGGAGCACGAGGTGAAGGACCCGCGGCTGGCGATGGTGACGGTCACCGACGCTCGGGTCACCCCCGATCTGCGGGATGCCACTGTCTACTACACCGTGTTCGGCGACGACGCCGACTACGCCTCCACCGCGGCCGCGCTGGCGAGCGCGACCGGGGTGCTGCGGTCCCGGGTCGGGCAGCAGACCGGCGTCCGGTTCACCCCGACGCTGACCTTCGTCGCTGACACCGTGCCGGACAACGCGCGGCGGATGGAGGAACTGCTCGCCAAGGCCAAGGAGGCCGACGAGGAGGTCGCCCGGTTGGCCTCCGGAGCGATGCCGGCCGGCGACGCCGATCCGTACCGAGCCAGCACCGACGATGACGAGTTCGCCACCGACGGTGCGGACGAGGGGTCGTTTTCCGACGCCGATGTGCGTCGTGGGCCACAGAGTGGTTGAGTCGCAGCTCAGCATCAGGTGCGTTGGACGTCGGCGGCCGGAACGGCCACCGATGTCGTGGAGGTGAACCTGTGCGCGGGCAACCCGATAGCGACCGCACCGGCGGCGGCCAACCGGTCACCGTCGATCCGGTCGAGCAAGCCGTAGCCGAGGCCGCTCGCAAGCTGTCCGAGGCCTCGGACGTGACGTTGTTCGCGCACATCAACCCGGACGCGGACGCGCTCGGCAGCGCGTTGGCGCTGGGCCGGGCGCTGCGGCAGCGCGGCTGTGCGGTCCGGGTGTCCTTCGGGATGCCGGACCTGCCGCCGTTCTCGCTGCGCGACCTGGACGGCGACGACCTGGTGGTGTCGGCGGACGAGGTGCCCGCCGCGCCGCCGGTGCTGGTCGTCTGCGACACCGGGAGCCTGCAGCGGCTCGGCAAGCTCGCCGATCGGGTCGACGCGACGATCGCCGCAGGCGGCGACGTCATCGTGATCGATCACCACGTGTCGAACACCCGCTACGGCACGCTGCACCTCGTCGACGAGCACGCCGAGGCGACGGTGATGATCGTGCTCCGGCTGCTCGACGAGCTCGGTGCGGAGCTCGACCTGCCGACCGCGCGGTGCCTCTACGCGGGCCTGGTCACCGACACCCGGTCGTTCCGGCACGCCAGTGCGTCGACGCACCGCGCGGCGGCGCGGCTGCTGGAGGCCGGGGTCGACCCGGAGGCGACGACGCGGCCACTGCTGGACACGCATCCGTTCGCCTGGATGAACATGCTGTCCGGGGTGCTGGGCGAGGCCCGGCTGGAGCCGACCGCGGCGCAGGGCCTCGGGTTCGTGCACGCGACGGTGCGGCTGGCCCATTCCGACGGGCTGCGCAGCGAGGATGTGGACAGCGTCATCGACGTGGTGCGCACGACGAGCGAGGCCGAGGTCGCCGCGGTGCTCAAGGAGACCGCGCCGGATCACTGGTCGGTGTCGCTGCGCTCGGACAGCCGCGTCGACGTCGGCCACGCGGCGGCGGCGTGCGGCGGTGGCGGGCACCGGCTAGCTTCCGGCTTCACGGCGCAGGGCCCGGCGGAGGAGATCATCGCGGCGATGCGCAAGGCCCTCGACGAGGCCCCGCTCCTGGACTGACGCCCGCACCGAGGCCCATCTCGCACCGGTACCCCGCAATTTCCATTGAAATCGAAGGTTCGGTTTCAATGGAACTTGCGGACCTCCGGCGTGTCGCATCCCGACATGCCGGACGTTGTGGACAACTTCCGCAATTTCAATGGAAATCGGACCTTTGATTTCCATTGAAATTGCGGGCGATCCTGGGCGTCAGGTTCGGCGGCGGGCTCGGAAGGCCGCGACGTGCATGCGGTTCGCGCAGCGGGGGCTGCAGAAGCGCTTGGCCTGGTTCGTCGACGTGTCCAGGAAGTAGGTGTAGCAGCCCTCGGCTCCGCAGCGCCCCCAGCGCGTCGTGCCGTGCTGGACCACGCCCTGCGCCAGGCCCCACGCAGCCGCCGCCGCGACTTCGTCGACCGCCGGTGCGTCCGGGCCGGCGACGTGGACGTGCCAGTTCGGGGTGCCGTCGTGGCTGCCGTGCCCGGAAAGCCTGGGCCGGGGCGGGTGCGCCGACAGCAGGGCGTTGATCTCGGCGAGCACCGTCTCGCCGTCGTCGGCCACCATCGCGTCCAGCGCCCGGCGCAGCCCGGCCCCCACCGAGCGCAGGAGCGGCAGGTCGCTCGCGTGGAGCCGGTCGGCCCACCAGGGCTCGTCGTGGAGCGCGGCGCGCACCGCGTCGAGGCTGCTCAGATCGGCGTTGGCGATCCGCAGCGCAACGGCGGCGTAATCAGCGTTGTCCATCAGTGGTCCTTACCCGTACCCTTGACCGTCAGGGGCGAACCCGCCGATCACAGCTTACAAGGAGACAGGGTGCCGGATCTGGGGGAGCGCGTATCGCCGCGCCGGGTGCTGGCGCTCGCGGTGCCCGCGCTCGGCGTGCTGGCCGCCGAACCGCTGTACGTGCTCGTGGACACGGCCGTCGTCGGTCACCTCGGAGCGGTGCCGCTCGCCGGGCTCGCGCTGGGCGGCACGCTGTTCACCCTGGTGTCTAGCCAACTGACGTTCCTGAGCTACGGAACCACCGCGCGCACCGCCCGGCTGCACGGCGCCGGGCGCCGCAAGGACGCCGTCGCGGAGGGCGTGCAGGCGACCTGGCTGGGCGTCATCGTCGGCGTCGTTCTCATGGTGCTCGCGCAGCTGCTGGCCGTCCCGGTCGCGGAGCTCATGGCGGGCCCCGGGCCGATCGCCGACGCGGCCGCGACCTGGATGCGCATCGCGCTGTGCGGCGCGCCGATGGTGCTGATCACCATGGCCGGCAACGGCTGGATGCGCGGCGTGCAGGACACCGCGCGGCCGCTTCGGTACGTGCTGGTGGGCAACGGCGTTTCCGCCGTGCTGTGCCCGCTTTTCGTCTACCCCTTCGGCTGGGGGCTGGAGGGTTCGGCGGTCGCGAACCTGATCGGCCAGACGATCGCCGCGGCGCTGTTCGTGCGGGCGCTGTTCGTCGAGCGGGTGCCGCTGAAGCCGGAGTTCGCGAAGATGCGCGCCCAGCTCGGGCTCGGCCGCGACCTGGTGCTGCGGACGCTCGCGTTCCAGGCGTGCTTCCTGTCGGCGACGTCCGTGGCGGCGCGGACCGGCGCGGAAGCCGCGGCGGCGCACCAGGTCGTGTGGCAGCTGTGGGCGTTCCTGGCGCTCGTGCTCGACTCGTTGGCCATCGCGGCGCAGTCGTTGGTCGGCGCGGCGCTCGGGGCCGGTTCCGCGCCGCGCGCCAAGGGAATCGCCCGGCAGGTCACCTGGTACAGCCTGGGGTTCGGCATCGTGCTCGGGTTGGTGTTCGCAGCGCTCTCCGGCCCGCTGCCGACGTTGTTCACCACGGACGGCGCAGTGCTGGCGGCCATCCCGCACGCGTGGTGGTTCTTCGTGCTCCAGCAGCCGATCGCCGGCGTGGTGTTCGCGCTGGACGGGGTGTTGCTCGGCGCCGGTGATGCCGCCTACCTGCGGACCGCGACGTTGCTGAGCGCGGCCATCGGCTACCTGCCGCTGATCTGGTTGTCACTGGCGTTCGGCTGGGGCCTGGTGGGGATCTGGACCGGGCTGACCCTGTTCATGGTCCTGCGGCTGATCACGCTGCTGCTGAGGGCCCGCTCCGGCCGGTGGGCCGTCGTCGGCGCCACCCGGGCCGAAGCCACCGCGGGGTGATCCCCGCCGCGCGGGTCACTGCCAGAACCAGGACTGCTCCCGGACCTGGCGATAGGCCTCGCGGCGGCGCTCCGGGTCGAGGCGCTGGATGTAGACCATGCCGTCGAGGTGGTCCGTCTCGTGCTGGAGGCAGCGCGCCATCAGTCCGCTGCCCGACACCGTGACCGGCTCGTTGTCCGCGTCCACGCCGCGCACCACCGCGTGCTGGGCGCGGCGGGTTTCGAACCCGAGCCCGGGCAGCGACAGGCACGCCTCCACGTCGTCCTGCACCTCGTCGGAGAGTTCGACGATCTCCGGGTTGACGACGTACCCGATATCGCCGTCGACGCGGTAGCTGAACGCCCGCACCCCGACGCCGATCTGCGGCGCGGCGACCCCGGCGTGCCCGGGCGCGTCGACGGTGTCCAGCAGGTCCGCGACGATCGAGCGCAGCCGCTGGTCGAAGACCGTGACCGGCTCCGCCGCCATGCGCAGCACCGGGTCGCCGAAGCGCCGGATCGATCGGAATGCCACCGCTGACCTCCTCGCAGTTCCGCCGCCACCCTAGCGACGGGCGCCGCGCCGGGTCGGGGAAGATGTCTCCTCGTGTCCGAGCGCTCCCGCAAAACGCGTCCCACCGTTCCACCCGGCCTGCTGGTGATCGACAAGCCGGCGGGGATGACCTCGCACGACGTCGTGTCGCGGGTCCGCCGCATCATGGGCACCCGCCGCGTCGGGCACGCCGGGACGCTGGACCCGATGGCCACCGGGGTGCTGGTGCTGGGCCTGGAGCGGGCCACCAAGCTGCTCGGCCACCTCGCCCTGGACACCAAGGCGTACCTGGCGACGATCCGGCTGGGCGCGGCCACCACCACCGACGACGCCGAGGGCGACGTGGTGTCCGAAGCGGACGCCTCCGGCGTGGCCGAGGAGGCGATCCGGGCCGGCATCGCGGAGCTGACCGGCGACATCCAGCAGGTGCCCAGCGCGGTCAGCGCCGTGAAGATCAACGGCCGCCGCGCCTACGAGATGGTGCGCAACGGCGAGACCGTCGAGCTGGCCGCCCGGCCGGTCACGGTGTCGCGCTTCGACGTGCTGGCGCTGCGCCGCACGGAGCGCACGACCGACCTCGACGTGCTCGTCGAATGCTCGTCGGGGACCTACGTGCGAGCGCTGGCGCGCGACCTGGGGGCCGGGCTCGGCGTGGGCGGGCACCTCTCGGAACTGCGCCGGACCCGGGTCGGCCCGTTCGGGCTGGCCACGGCGCGCACCCTGGACCGGCTGGAGGCCGAGCCCGGGCTGTCGATGGGCCTGGACCAGGCGGTCGAGACCGCCTTCCCGCGCCGCAACGTGGACGCCGACACCGCCCGTGCCCTCTCCCACGGCCAGGTCGTGCCCGCGGCCGGCGTCGAGGGGACCTACGGGATGTTCGATCCGGACGGCCGGGCGGTGGCCCTGGTCCGCGATCGCGGCCGGACCGCGAAGGCGGTGCTGGTGATCATTCCGGCGAACTGACGCATTCCGGTCGAACCCCCCTCCGCTTCGCCGGCGATTTCGGTGACTGGTGTCACATCCCTGGAACCCGGGGAGGAGTCGCTCGTCCCACGGCTAGTCCGATCCAGTGACGACAGACGTTGGGAGCAGCATGCGCAAGCGATTAGTCGGGGCGACCGTCGTGTTGGCGGCGGGGTTGGCGCTGAGCGGCTGTGCGGCAGGGGGTGCGCCGCAGCAGGCGACCGGCGGTGGTTCGCAGGCCGGGAGCCGGCCGGTCGAGGCCAGTGCCGGTCAGCAGCAGGAGACCACCGAGGCGGCCGGCTCGAACCAGGGCGGGAACGGCGCCGGCGACCGGCCGTGCGAGGCGTCCGACCTCGACGCGAAGTTCGTCACCGCCGAGAACTACGACGGGCGCCCGAGCAACGGCCAGTTCAGCGTGACCAAGAACAGCAACGACATGACCCCGTGCGTGCTCGACGGGTACCCGGAGATCAAGGCGATGCGCGGCTCCGAGGGCGGCGCGACCATGCCGGTGGCGATCCAGCAGGTGGCGGCCGACGGCGCGCAGCCGATGCGGTTGGACGGGCACGGCGGTTTCGCCAGCTTCAACATCACTTGGACGACCTCCGGTGACGACGGTGGGTGCGACATGCCGGGGGCGCTCTCGGTGCGGCTGCCGCGCGCCGGTTCCCAGGACATCGAGGTGCCGGTCAACCAGGGCCGCGACAACTCCCTGCGGATCTGCGAGAACGACGAACTCCAGGTCCAGCCGTTCGGCGACTACACGAGCTGAGCCGAGCGCCCGCCCGTGCCGCGCGACCCGTGGCACGGGCGATGGCGTTCCGGCCATCGGGTGGCGGCGCAGTAGGCTTCCTGGTCGTGCAGCGTTGGCGTGGTTTGGAACAGATTCCCGGTGGCTGGGGCCGGTGCGTGGTCACCATCGGCGTCTTCGACGGGGTGCACAGGGGGCATCAGCAGCTGATCGCGCACGCGGTGCGGCAGGCCCGCCGCCGCGGCGTGCCGTGCGTGCTGATGACCTTCGACCCGCACCCGTCCGAGGTGGTGCGCCCGGGTAGTCACCCGGCGCAGTTGACGACCCTGCGGCGCCGCGCCGAACTGGCGGAGCAGCTCGGGGTCGACGTCTTCTGCGTGCTGCCGTTCACCCGCGAGATCTCCCGCGTGCCCGCCGAGGAGTTCGTGCACGCGATGCTGGTGGAGCGGTTGCACGCGGCGGAGATCGTGGTCGGCGAGAACTTCACCTTCGGCCACAAGGCCGCGGGCAACATCGAACTGCTGGCCAAGCTCGGCGAGCGGTTCGGCTTCGAGGTCGAGTCCGACGCGCTGGTCTCCGGGCCGGTGGAGCGCGCCGACGACGCGGGCGGCCCCTCGGTCACCTTCTCCTCGACCTACATCCGCTCCTGCATCGACGCCGGCGATGTCGTGGCGGCCGCCTCCGCGCTGGGCCGCTACCACCGGCTGGAAGGCATCGTGGTGCGCGGCGCCGGGCGCGGCGGCAAGGAGCTCGGCTTCCCGACCGCCAACCTGTCCACCCCGCCGCACGCGGCGATCCCCGCCGACGGCGTGTACGCCGCGTGGTTCACGCACCGCCGGCGCGGCTCGGTGCTGCCGGGCGAGACGCTGCCAGCGGCGGTGTCGGTGGGCAGCAACCCGACGTTCTCCGGCACCGAGCGCACCGTCGAGGCGTACGTGCTGGACATCGACGCCGACTTCTACGGCGAGCACGTCGACCTGGACTTCGTGCAGCGGCTGCGGTCGATGGAGCGTTACGACACGGTCGAAGCGCTGATCGAGCAGATGCACCAGGACGTCGCCGAAACCCGGCGGATCCTGGCCGTGGGCGGGTGAGGCGGTATGCCGGACCCCCGAACGGGGCAGCCGCGTCCGCCGCGCGGCGCACCGTTGTCGGAACGCTTTTCGGATTCCCGGCCACGCCCGGCCGGTGACCTGGCAGTATTCAGGGCCGGATCAACAGCCGCCCGCGGCCGGGTCGGCGCCGACACGGGGGGAACGAAGGTGGCGGAGAACAGCAACGTCCAGCGGAACCTCGCACTGCAGCGGCAGTGGTACGGAGAGCCGCTGGGGGACCGGGTGCGCCGCCTGGTCGTTGCGTTCCGCATCTCGCAGGCCCAGCTCGCGGAAGTGCTCGGGATCAGCGCGCCGATGCTCAGCCAGGTGATGAGCGGCCGCCGGGCCAAGATCGGCAATCCGTCGGTGCTGGCCAGGCTGGTGATGCTGGAGCGCAAGGTGCTCATCCCCGGTGTCGCCGCGGGTGACGAGGACGCGATCAAGCAGGCGCTGGAGGACGTCCGCCAGTCGCGCCCGTCGGTGGGCCGCGACAACCTGCCGGTCATGGGTTCGGCGAACGGCGAGGAGGCCGCCTGGCCGGTGCTGCGCGAGGTGGCCAAGCCCGGCGAGCTCGCGGCGGCGGCGTCGCTGCTGGAGGGCCGCTACCCGGCGTTGGCGCAGCTGCTCCGCCGCGCCGCCAACGGCGACCCCGACTGAGCTCCCGCGGAGCCGCCGCGCGGGCTTCCGGGGAGTGCGCGGACACTGGGGTATGCGTTTGTTCACCGCGCTGTGGCCGTCGGACGAGGCGGTGCGGCACCTGGCGTCGGCAGTAGACCGGCTCCACCCGGACCGATTGGCCGAGGCGACCGCGGGCCTGCGCAAGTTCCGCTTCACGTCCCCGTCGCGCTGGCACCTGACGCTTCGCTTCCACGGCGACGACGCCGACGAGCAGCGCGTGACCGACCGGCTCGACCAGCGCGTCGCCGAACTGCTGGAGACCGACCCGTCATCGCCGCGCCTCCGGCTGGCCGGTGCCGGGACGTTCCGCGGCGTGCTGTGGGTCGGCGTCGAGCCGGAAACCGGATCCGACGACGCCGCGCTGCGCGAGCTGGTTCGCGCGGCCGGTGGCGATCCGCGCGGTCACACCGCGCACCTCACCATCGCCAGGTGGGTCGCCGGGCGCGCCGACCGCGAGCTGCTGCCGGGGCTGTTCGCCGGCTACGCCGGCCCGTGGTGGCGGCCGCGCGATCTCGCAGTGGTGTGCAGTGACCTGCGGGAAGGCGGTCGGGAGTACCGGACCGTGCACCGGGTGGCGGTGACGCGCGAGACGCCGGGTTGACCCGATCGCAGCAGGTCTCCCTGTTATCCTGGCGTGTGGAGCGGCTGCAGTCCGTGGTGGCCGCATCCGGTCGACCTGGGGTCGACCCGCCACCCGATCGATCGGTCGGGCGTCGCTGACACGGGACATCGAAGGAGTCAATTCGTGGCGTTGTCCACTGAAGACAAGAAGCAGATCCTGGCCGAGTACGGCCTGAAGGACGGCGACACCGGTTCGCCGGAGGCCCAGGTGGCCCTGCTGACCAAGCGGATCGTCGGGCTGACCGAGCACCTCAAGCAGCACAAGCACGACCACCACTCGCGTCGTGGTCTGCTGCTGATGGTCGGTCGTCGCCGCCGTCTGCTCAACTACCTGACCAAGGTGGACATCGAACGCTACCGTTCGCTGATCCAGCGACTCGGTCTGCGTCGTTGACGAACACCGGGGGGAGCGGCCGATGGGCCGCTCCCCCCGGTGCATGAAGAACGGACGGCGCTGCGCGCGCCGTCGCAACTGAAGAGCGCTCACGGTGGCACGCACCGGACAGGCGTCCGCCGGTCCTCGGTAGTGGCTGCCGGGCAAGTCGTCGCAACAGACGTTCCCGGGGGCTTCGATCGATGGCCGGCCTCGTCGGACCACGATCCGGATGCTCCTGCCGTGGGCCTCGTGAAACCGAGGAGTCAACCTTGACTGAACCCCAGATCGACGAGGGCGTCTACGAGGCCACCGCCGTGCTGGACAACGGCGCGTTCGGGACCCGGACCGTCCGGTTCGAGACGGGCCGGCTGGCCAAGCAGGCCGCCGGCAGCGTCGTCGCCTACCTCGACGACGACACGATGCTGCTGTCCGCCACCACGGCGTCCAAGCAGCCGAAGGAGCACTTCGACTTCTTCCCGCTGACCGTCGACGTCGAAGAGCGGATGTACGCCGCGGGCCGCATCCCCGGCTCGTTCTTCCGCCGCGAGGGTCGCCCGTCCACCGACGCGATCCTGACCTGCCGGCTGATCGACCGGCCGCTGCGCCCGTCCTTCGTGGACGGCCTGCGCAACGAGGTCCAGGTCGTCGTCACCGTGATGAGCCTGGTGCCCGGCGACCTCTACGACGTGCTGGCGATCAACGCCGCGTCGGCATCCACCCAGCTGTCCGGTCTGCCGTTCTCCGGCCCGATCGGCGGCACCCGGGTGGCTTTGATCGACGGCCAGTGGGTGGCCTTCCCGACCCATGAGCAGCTCGAGCGGGCCGTGTTCGACATGGTCGTCGCGGGTCGCATCGTCGGCGACGACGTGGCGATCATGATGGTCGAGGCCGAGGCCACCGAGAAGACCGTCAACCTGGTCGCCGAGGGCGCGCAGGCGCCGACCGAAGAGGTCGTCGCCGCTGGTCTGGAGGCCGCGAAGCCCTTCATCCGGACCCTGTGCCAGGCGCAGCAGCAGCTCGCGCAGGCCGCCGCCAAGGAGGTCCAGGACTTCCCGGTGTTCCCGGCCTACGCCGAGGACGCCTTCACCGCCGTCGAGCAGGCCGTCTCCGGTGAGCTCGCCGAGGCGCTGAAGATCGGCGGCAAGCAGGAGCGCGAGAGCCGGCTCGACGAGATCAAGGCCGCGGTGCTGGAGAAGGTCGGCACCGGCGAGGGCCAGCAGTTCGAGGGCCGCGAGAAGGAGGTCGGCGCCGCCTTCCGGTCGCTGACCAAGAAGCTGGTGCGCCAGCGGATCATCCGCGACCAGGTCCGCATCGACGGCCGCTCGCTGACCGACATCCGCAGCCTGTCCGCGGAGGTCGGCGTGATCCCGCGGGCCCACGGCTCGGCGCTGTTCGAGCGCGGCGAGACCCAGATCCTGGGTGTCTCCACGCTGAACATGCTGCGCCTGGAGCAGACCATCGACTCGCTGTCCCCGGACACGACGAAGCGGTACATGCACCACTACAACTTCCCGCCCTACTCGACCGGTGAGACCGGCCGGGTCGGCAGCCCGAAGCGGCGCGAGATCGGCCACGGTGCGCTGGCCGAGCGCGCGCTGATGCCGGTGCTGCCGACGCGCGAGGAGTTCCCGTACGCGATCCGCCAGGTCTCCGAGGCGCTGGGCTCCAACGGGTCCACCTCGATGGGCTCGGTGTGCGCCTCGACGCTGTCGCTGCTGAACGCGGGTGTGCCGCTGAAGGCGCCGGTGGCCGGCATCGCGATGGGCCTGGTGTCCGACGAGGTCGATGGGCAGACCCACTACGTGGCGCTGACCGACATCCTCGGTGCCGAGGACGCCTTCGGCGACATGGACTTCAAGGTCGCCGGCACGAAGGACTTCGTGACCGCGCTGCAGCTGGACACCAAGCTGGACGGCATCCCGTCCGAGGTGCTGGCCCAGGCGCTCGGCCAGGCCCGCGACGCCCGGTTCACCATCCTCGAGGTGATGGCCGAGGCGATCGGCAAGCCCGACGAGATGAGCCCGCACGCCCCGCGGGTGACCTCCATCAGCATCCCGGTGGACAAGATCGGCGAGGTCATCGGCCCGAAGGGCAAGATGATCAACTCGATCACCGAGGAGACCGGCGCGGAGATCACCATCGAGGACGACGGCACCATCTACGTCGGTGCCGCCGACGGTCCGTCCGCGGAGGCCGCGATCGACAAGATCAACGCCATCGCGAACCCGCAGCTGCCGAAGGTCGGCGAGCGCTTCCTGGGCACCGTGGTCAAGACCGCGGCCTTCGGCGCGTTCGTCTCGCTGCTGCCGGGCAAGGACGGCCTGGTGCACATCTCCAAGCTGGGCAACGGCAAGCGCATCGGCAAGGTCGAGGACGTGGTGAACGTCGGCGACAAGCTGCGCGTGGAGATCGCCGACATCGACAGCCGCGGCAAGATCAGCCTGGTGCTGGTCAACGACGAGGCGGAGAAGGCCGAGGGCGAGGCCAAGCCGGAGGCCGAGACCCCGGCGCAGTGACCGATCGGCGCGCGTGACGCGCTGTCCAATGCGGCCCGTCCCGGAACTCCGGGGCGGGCCGTACGGTTGTGAGTCGTCAACTCACGATGTCGCGACGAGACCAAGGCGGTTGGTGTTTGATGAGCGGCGGCAGCCGCTTGCGGTGCGGGGCTCAACTCGCACCGCTGCAGACGTCTCCTCGCGAGGACAGCCCCGACGTGGTGAATTGGCGTCGGGGATCCCACAGCGAGGGGGGCGTCTGAGGTTCCGCCACCCGCACCGCTACGCAGACCAACTTCGAAATACTCTCTAAAGGGACATGAAGAAGCAGACACGCGCCGGGTACCTGCAGCGTCCCGGGACCACTCGAATCCTCGGCGGCACCGGCGACGCGGCCGTGCGCCGGACGGTTTTGCCGGGCGGCTTGCGGGTGGTCACCGAGCCCGTGCCCGGCGTGCGCTCGGCCTCCGTCGGCATCTGGGTCGCGGTGGGTTCGCGCGACGAGGGCCGCCCGCAGGCCGGTGCCGCGCACTACCTGGAACACCTCCTCTTCAAGGGCACCGCCAAGCGCACGGCGGTGGACATCGCGCAGGAGATCGACGCCGTCGGCGGCGAGCTGAACGCCTTCACGGCCAAGGAGCACACCTGCTACTACGCGCACGTGCTCGACCGCGACCTGCCGCTGGCGATCGACATGCTCTGCGACGTGGTCTTCGACGCGCTGAACGCGAAGTCCGATGTGGATGTCGAGCGCAGCGTGGTCCTGGAGGAGATCGCGATGCGCGACGACGATCCCGAGGACCTGCTGCACGAGCTGTTCACCTCGGCGGTGCTCGGCGACCACCCGCTCGGCCGTTCCGTGCTGGGTACCGAGGACTCCATCACCGAGATGACCCGGGCCCGGGTCAACGGCTTCTACCGGCGCAGCTACGAGATGCCGAAGATGGTCATCGCCGCCGCGGGCAACGTCGACCACGGCCGCGTGCTCCGGCTGCTGCGCAAGGCGCTCGGCGACCGGCTGGACGGCGACGTGCTGCCCGCGCCGCCGCGCACGGGGCGGGCGCGGCTGCCGAAGCAGAAGCCGCTGGCGCTGCACACCGACGACACCGAGCAGGCCCATCTGCTGATGGGCTGCCGCGGTTTCGACCGCTACGACGACCGCCGCTTCGCGCTCGGCGTGCTCAACGCGGCGCTGGGCGGCGGCATGAGCTCGCGGCTGTTCCAGGAGGTGCGGGAGCGGCGGGGCCTGGCCTACTCGGTGTACTCGGCCACCACGGCGTACTCCGACGCCGGGACGTTCTCGGTGTACGCGGGCTGCACCCCGGACCGGCTCGGCGAGGTCGCGACGGTGATCCGCGGCGTGCTCGCCGGCGTCGCGGCCGACGGGCTGACCGCGGACGAGGTGGAGCGCGGGCGCGGGCAGCTGCGCGGCGGCCTGGTGCTCGGCCTCGAGGACAGCGCGTCCCGGATGAGCCGGATCGGCAAGATCGAGCTGAACTACGGCAGGCACTTCACGGTCGAGGAGACCCTGGAGCGCATCGACGCGGTCACCGTCGACGACGTCGCGGAGCTCGCGGCCGAGCTGCTGCGCCGGCCGCTGACCACCGCCGTCGTCGGGCCGTACGACTCGCCGGCGGACCTGCCCGACGGGGTGTGACCCCGGACTCGACCGTCCGCAATTTCCATTGAAATCGAACCTTCGATTTCAATGGAAATTGCGGGCCGGGGCACCCGCGAGCGGGCGTGGGGTGCCCGTTACCTCGGAGAACGCCGGTGCATAGACTCGCGGCAGTGCGGCGTCGAGGTGGAAAGGTAGTCGTCACGTGAACAGCCCGATCAAGGTCGGCGTGCTGGGTGCCCGCGGGCGGATGGGATCCGAGGCGGTTCGCGCCGTCGGCGAGGCTCCCGACACCGAACTGGTCGCCGCGATCAACCGCGAAGACGGCCTCACCGGGTTGCTCGACGGCGGCGCTCAGGTCGCGGTCGACCTCACCCATCCCGATGCGGTGCTCGACAACATCCGGTTCTGCGTCGAGCACGGCATCCACGTGGTGGTCGGCACCAGCGGGCTCGGCACCTCGGAGCTGGACACCGTCCGCTCCTGGCTGGCCGACCGGCCGGAGGTCGGCGTGCTGGTGGCGCCGAACTTCGCGATCGGCGCGGTGCTGTCGATGCGGTTCGCCGAGCTCGCCGCGAAGTTCTTCGAATCCGTGGAGATCGTCGAACTGCACCACCCCAAGAAGGCCGATGCGCCGTCGGGCACCGCCGCGCGCACCGCGCAGGTGATCGCGCAGGCGCGCGCCGAGGCGGGCCTGGGCGAGGTGCCGGACGCGACGACCAAGGAGCTCGACGGCGCCCGCGGCGCGGACGTCGACGGCGTGCGGGTGCACTCGGTGCGGATGACCGGGCTCGTCGCGCACCAGGAGGTGCTGTTCGGCACCGAGGGCGAGACGCTGACCATCCGGCACGACTCCTACGACCGCCGCTCCTTCATGCCCGGGGTGCTGCTGTCGATCCGCGAGGTCGGGTCCCGGCCGGGCCTGACCGTCGGTCTCGACGCGCTGCTGGGGATCTGAGTGGCCCGCAAGCTGATGACCCCGCGGACGTCCGCGTTCGTGGTGGCGATCGTGCTGCTGGTGTACCTGGTGCTCATGGGCGGCCGCGCGATCACCATGATCACCAGCGGGCAGCCGGTGTTCATCGCCCTCGGGGTGGCGGTCTTCGTGCTGCCGGTGCTCGGCGCGCTGTTGGTCGTCGATCAGCTGCGGTTCGGCGCGAGCACCGAGCGGCTCGCGCAGCGGCTCTACGACGAGGACGCGCTGCCGGACGTCTCGCACCTGCCCCGGCGGCCTTCCGGCCGCGTCGAGCGGGAGGCGGCGGACGCGTACTTCGACGAGAAGCAGGCCGAACTCGAAGCCTCGCCGCAGGATTGGCGGCGTTGGTTCGCGCTGGCGCAGGCCTACGACCTGGCCGGCGACCGCAACCGCGGCCGCAAGGCGATGCGCCGCGCGATCGAGCTGGAGCGCGAAGAATCCGCGCGGTGACGCGGTTTTCGCCCGGCGCTACTCGTCCCCGCCGCGGGATCGCCCCGGCGTGATCAGCCTGGTTTCGCAGGCCAGCACCACTAGTTGCGAGCGGCCCTGGGCGTCCAATTTGGACAGCAGTCGGCCGACGTGGGTTCGCGCGGTGGCCGGGCTGATGAACAGCCGCTCGGCGATCTCGGCGTTGGAGCACCCGGCGCCGACCTCGGCCAGCACCTGGAGCTCCCGCTCGGTCAGCCCGGCCAGGCGATCGGCGTCGAGCGAACGGGAACTCGCCGCCGCGGCCTGCCCGGGCGACAGCATCGCCTCACCACCTGCCACCACCCGCACCGCCTCGTGCATCTGCTCCGGCGCGGTGTCCCTCAGCAGGAAGCCCGCCGCCCCGGCGCGAACCGTCCCGTCCGCAATCATCGGCAGCGCAGGACCTCCGAATGCTTGCGTCCAGAGCAGCTGGTGCAGAACGCCGTAGATGATGCCGACGATCAGCAGGGTGTTGGAACGCGTTGGGCACCCGAAGCCACCGCACGACCGCCAGCCAGACCGCGCTGGCCACGAACACGAGCAACGAATTGGCTAGCGGGCCCGCGAGGCGGAGATCGTGCGACCACCCGCGGCACGCCCAGCAGCGCCAACCCGAACACCGCCGACAGCGGCATGCCGAGGGATTCCCGCATCAGCGCACCTCTTCCCGGTGGTAGCGGAGGAAGCCGATGAACGCCGTCGTCGCGGTCACGGCGCTCGCCGCCAGCCGGAACCAGTGCCCGGTCTCGACCGCGACCTGCCGCAGGAACTCGGCGGAATGCACGATGATGCCCTCGGTGAACACGATCTCGTTGCGCGGCCAGAAGTCGAGAACCCGCCGCCCAGCAGCGAAGCCAAACGCGTTCGCGTCGCCGGCCTGGAAGCTCTCGCGCCGTACGCATCTCCACGTACGCCGTGCTCGGTCCGAAGTGGACCGCCTCTTGGCTCGCCGCAACGCCGGCGGCATTGCGGGTGATCCTCAGGCACAATGGGTTCAGGCGCGCGGACCGCGGCAGCTTTTCGGGAATTGTGAAATAGATGTTTCGCGGCGGCCGCAAGATAGGGTTACGTTGTTAACTCCTCTACCGCTCTTCGGGTGAACGCGGACGCGTGCTGCGCTTTTCCGGGTAACGATGTGCGGCGATCTCACCAAGTGGTTGGGCCGTTGACAGCGTCCCCGGTAATCCCGATCATTTCAGCCATGTCTAGGTTCGCCACTCTGGTGGCTCGCCTGCATGTCGATTTGGTGCAGCAGGCCAGCGCGCTCTGTTGCGCCGGCTAGGGCTCTCCTTTCGCGGAACCGGGCCTGGCGTGACAACGCAGGTTTCCCCCGGTCCGATGTGTTCCCTTCGGCATCGCCGCTTTCTCCTCTAGCGCGCGTTTTTCCGAACGTGCCGCCGGTGGGGTTCCGGCATGCCTTCAGTCGGGTGATTCCACGGATTCTCGGAGCACAAATGAAGATACGTTTTCGCAGATGGCCCACCGGGCTGGCCGCCGTGCTGCTGGCGGTCGGCGCGGTCACGCTACCCGTCCAAGATGCCTACGCAGATGTCGAAGTGTCGACGCAATCGGTCAAAGGTGCCGACGGCAAGGACTACACGGTCACCAACCACCTGGTGAAGAGCGCGCTGGAGAAGTCGCAGTCCGACGGCAAGCGCAAGGAATGGCTGCTGGTCTGGGCCGGCGACGAGAACATCGCCGACACGGTGGTCCCGGACGTGCGGAACCTGCCCGGATCGCTGGGCGGCGGCCCCGGCAAGGCCTCGAACGCCCTGCCCGGTCCGGACTTCCTCGCCGTCATCGATGCCACTCCGGGATCGCCCGGATATGGCCAGGTCGTCAACACCATCACCGTCGGGCCGCTGGTGGAGAACGAGCCGCACCACATGCAATACGTGTGGCACAAGGGCGACACCATCTACGCGGGCGCGCTCTTCGGCGCCGCCACCTACGCATTCGACGTGACCGCCCTGCCCAACGTGAAGCTGAAGGGCATCAGCCTGCCGACGCAAACGCTCGGCGGCTCCGTGCCCGACGCCTACTGGGTGCTCAAGGACGGCACGGCGTACGCGACGTACATGGGCGGACCGGTCGCGCCCGGCCCCTACCGCTACGACGACGGTTCGGTGCACATCGGCAACGGTTTCGCAGGCAGCCCCGGTGAAGTCGTGCGCTTCGACGAGAACGCCAAGGTGCTCTCGCAGTCCCCGGCGGCCACACCCGGCGGCGACAACGAGAAGCTGTGCGCCAACCTGCCGAGGCTCGGCGAGCCGACCTGCGCCAACCCGCACGGCATCCAGGCCCGCGAGGACCTGAACACGCTGGTGACCGCCGACTACGTCGAGCCGCGCAACATCATCCTGGACCCGGTGAAGGCGCCGTCGCCGTACCTGCGCCGGCCCACCGTGCGCACCTGGGACATCTCCGACCGCAACCACCCCAAGCTGAAGGCGGTGTCCTACCTGCCGGACGGTCCCCGCGCCGACCCGAACGACCCGCTGCACCAGGAAAGCCGCGCGGTGATGGAGACGACCGTCACCAACCTCCCCGGTCACAAGGGCGCCTTCGCCCAGACCATGCAGGGCGGCGCGGTCTTCTACACGCCGGACATCACCGCGGCCGAACCGCACTGGCGGCAGGTCTTCGACGACGGCACGGCCAGCCCCGGCTTCGACGCGGCCAACGACCGCAACGGCGGCAGCTCCAACGGCGGCTGGATCCAGACCAGCCCGGACGACCGGTTCCTGTACCGGGCGATCCAGGGACGGCAGCCCGGCACGTTCGGGCCCGACGACCCGGGCACCACGGGCGGCGTCTACGTGCTGGACATCTCCAAGCTCGTCGGAGCGGGCGACGACTACAAGTGCTCGATCGACACCAAGCAGGAGGCCGAGCACGGCGGCGCCGAGGCCGACTGCCCGACGCTCGCCGGCACCACCCCGATCAACCCCGGCAAGCCCGGCGCCGGCCCGCACTGGGGCGCGTACGACAACTTCGTGCTCGGCCCGGACGGCTTCTACCAGGAAACCCAGCAGCCGCAACGGCTCGCGGTGTCGAACTACTTCGTGGCCCGATCCGGCCTGGACGGCGACCACAAGGTCAACGTCGTGAGCCTGGGCAAGGACGGCTCGGTGTCGGTGGACGACGAGTTCCGCGACGAGGTCACCGGCGAGGTCGGCGTGAACTTCAACCGGCGGTCCTGGCCGCACGGCGAGTTCGGCAACGCCAAACCGCACTCGGAGCTGTTCGTGGTCGCCGACGGCGACGTGAAGTAAACCGCGCACCCGGTGGAGGAGCCGTTCTCCCGCGGAACGGCTCCTCCCTGGGAGGGCGATTTCACGTGAAATCGCCCTCCCCCACGCGTGGCAAGTGGCGATTTCGCGCGAAATCGCCGGAACCCGAGCGAGAGAACGCGAGTGGCTGATGGAGAACATGCACTCCCACACCGGGGTGTCCAGTGTGGATCTGCTGGCCTTGGTGCTGCGGATTCTCCTGCTGACCAGCACCGCGGTGGTCGCCGGCGTCGGCCTGCTGCGCGCCGTCGTGGCGGTGCCGCCGTGGCTGGCCTGGACGGCCGGCGGCGTCGCCGCGCTGGCCAGCGGGTGGTCCGCCGCGGTGCTCGACATCAACATCGGTTTCGCGGTAGCGCATGCGATCCTCGCGCTGGCGGTGCCGCTCGCGTTGCGGTGGCGGGCCGCCGCGACCTATCTCGGGTTCGCGCTGGCGCTGCTGCTGATCGCCGAGGCCGGGCTCGGGCATTCGTCGCTCGCGTTCTTCCTCGACACCGTGTTCGCCGCCGTCGCCGTGGTCTGGTTCGGCTTCGCCGTCGGATCCTGGCGCGACGACGGCGGGCTGCGGCCCGGCCCGGTGGCGCTGACCGCGGCCTTGGCACTGGCCGGGGCCGCGCTCGCCCAGCTGCTGTTGTCAGGCCTGCTCGACCGCCGACTGGTGGACAGCGCTTACGGATTGGCGCTCCTCGGGCTGGTCGTGGCGTCACTGGGAGTTCTGGTGCTGACCGTGGTGCTCCGCGACGTCCAGCGGGTTTACCGGCTGGGTGCGGTGGGAGTGCTGGTCGCGGTCGTCGCCTGGACCGCCCTGCCGGGCATTCCGCAGCCGCACGACCTGGCGGTGCCCGGTATCCCACGGCTCGCGTCGGCCGCCGGTACACCGGTGCTGGTCAGCCCGCACCGGCCGGGGCGGAACCTGGTGCACTTCCCGGCGAGCGCGGGACTGGACGTCGTGGTCGAATCCGGCGGCCGGATCTCGCGGGCCGTGCCGCGACCGGGCAGCACAGGAACCTGGGCCGAGGTCGAACTGGCCAGCGGGCGCAGCGATTTCGTGGTGCGTCGCGGGGCGGAGCAGGGCACGGTGGACGTCGACACCGGCGAGCTCCCCGCGCTGCCGGATGCCGTCGCCGCGGACGGGCCCGAGTGCGCCAGCGCCGCGCTGGGCGGCATCGTGGCCGGGGCTCCGTCGGTGCTGGACAGCTGCCCATCCGCAGCGTTGTCCACAGAGGACGAGGATGCGCTGCGCAAGCAGGTCGGCTACCTCGCCGCAGCCGGGGTTCCGTCGATCACCGTGATCAGCGACGAATCGCCCCGCTCCCGAGCCGCCGCCGACGCGGTGCTTTCCCAAGCACAGCAACGCGGACTGGCGATCCGGGACGATCCCGGCGGCGCGTTGCTCGTCGTTTCCGGCTGGTCGCGTGCCGCAGAAGCCCTCGAATCCAGCAACAGCGGTCCGGGCTACATCTACGGCGTCCACCTCGCCCCGTGGCTGCTGCACGGGCCGGTCGTGAACGCCGTGGCCGGCTCGTCGATCCCGCTGCGCTTCGACCCCCGTGACGAGCGCTCCCTGACCTACGGCATGACGCTGGCCGGCGTGTTCGGCGGCGAACCCCCGTCGCTCGCCGGATTCCGCCGCTGGCTGGCGGCGCGCCAGGAGAACCTCGCCGGCGACGTCGCGATCTACGCCTCCGCCCAGGTGGACGTGATGCGGATGGCCAACCACCCGCACGGCAGTTCCGCCGCGGGCCAATGGATTCCGCAGGGCACCATCGTCGCCATTTCCGGCCCCCTCCCGTCCTGACCCAGAACCAGGAGTGCTCATGTCTGTTGTGGACGTATCGCGTCCGGTCGTCCCACCGGTGCAGGCGCCACCGGCGCAGCGCGGCGTGGTCGCGATCGGTGTCGCTGCAGCCGCCGTGGTCGGCCTCGCCGTCAACAACGCCGCAGGCTGGAAGCTCACCGTGCTCTACGCGATAGGCCTCGCGCTCGGGCTCGTGCTGTTCCATTCCCGCTTCGGCTTCACCTCGGCGTGGCGGCAGCTGGTGACCGTCGGCCAAGGCCGGGCGATCCGGGCGCACATGCTGATGCTGGGCGTGGCGTGCCTGCTGTTCTCCGTGCTGTTGGGCAGCGGCGCGAGCCTGTCCGGAACACCGGAGGGCACCGTCGCGCCGGCCGGGCTCGGCGTGGTGCTGGGCGCGTTCCTGTTCGGCGTGGGCATGCAGGTCGGCGGCTCGTGCGCCTCCGGGACGCTGTTCGCCGTCGGCAGCGGGCAGACCGCGATCCTGTTCACCCTCGGCGGCTTCATCGCCGGCTCGGTCGCCAGCGCCTTCGCCGCCGACTGGATCAAACTGCTGCAGAACACCGGACCCAGCGTTTCGCTCGCCGACACGCCATTGGGGTACGCCGGGGCACTGGTCATCTCGCTGCTGGTCATCGGTGCCATCGCCGGCGCATCGGTGCTGATCGAACGCCGCCGCACACCGCCGCCGATCGAACAGCCACCGACCGAACGCGGCGTGCTGCGGGCGCTGCGCGGCTCCTGGCCGCTGTGGGTCGGGGCGCTGTTGTTAGCCGGGCTGAACGCGCTGACGCTGTTCGTGTCCGGGCACGCCTGGGGAATCACCTCGGCGTTCGGCTTGTGGGGCGCCAAGATCCTCGGCTGGGTCGGCATCGACATCTCCGGCGCGCCGTTCTGGAGCGTGCCCGAGAACGCCGCGAAGCTCTCGGCTTCCGTGCTCACCGACCGGATTTCGGTGATGGACTTCGGAATCATGATCGGCGCGCTTATCGCCGCCGCCCTCGCCGGCGCCTTCACCCTGCACCGCAGGATCCCGTGGAAGCTGGCGGTCGGCGCCGTGCTCGGCGGCGTGGTCATGGGAATCGGCGCCCGGCTCGCCGGTGGCTGCAACATCGGCGCCTACTTCTCGGGCGTGGCCTCGTTCAGCCTGCACGGCTGGTTGTGGGGCGCGATGGCCCTCATCGGCACCTTCGCGGGCGTCGCGCTGCGCCCGCTGTTCGGGCTCACCAACCCCAAGCCGTCCGACTCCGTCTGCTGATCTGCCGCGCGGAAACCGCGTGGAACACCGAGAAATGGAGGAATCATGGCCACATCCATCCGCAGGTTCGCCGCGGCGACCGCGACCGCGCTGGCCGCCTGCCTGCTGACCGGCGGCGTCGCCACGGCCGAGCCGATCTGGGTGCTGCCCGGCGTCGACCTGGGCGCGGTGCTCGGCCCCACCGTCCAGTTGCCCACCCAGCTGCTGCAGCCCGTCTTCGACGTGCTCGGCGGCTGAGGAACGACCCGAAGACGAATTGAGGAGGAAGAACATGAAGCGGACCGCAGGACGTGCCGTCGCCGCCTCGTTGCTCGCCGGAGTCGCCTTGCTCGGCGCCGGCCCGGTGGCACTCGCCGAGGCACCGCAGGGGGACGGCGTGGCAGTCGTCGACGAACCCGACACCGGCGACCTGAACAACAAGTGGACCTTCGCGCCGCTGGGCGTGCCGGTCTTCGGTCTGATCGACTCGGTCAGCGGCGTCCCCAAGCGCCTCGGCCTGGTTTGAGCCGCCACGCTCGGGATGACGTCGCTGGTCACGGGGCCGTGAGTCCTTCGGGTCGCTGCAGCGGCCCAACGGGTTCACGGCCCCGCGCCCGCAGGTCAGGAGCCTTCTCTCCGGGATCGCCCGGTCACAGCCAGCCGACGACCACACCCGGCGCGATCGCCAGCGCGCCGAAGCGGATGAAGCGCCCGATGAAACCCGTGACCAGGAACGTGGTCAGCGGCACCTTCGCCCAGCCCGCGATCACCGCGATCGCGGCGAACGGCGGCAGGCTCGCGGCCGCGCTGATCAGCAGCACCGCACCGGTCCACACCGGACGACGACGGCAGTTCGCCCGGAACTTCTCCATCCACTCGCGCCAGCGACTGTCCTTCCGCTCCCGCTCGGTCTTTCGCCGGAACATCCGGGGCAGCCGGATCGAGCCGCGCGCCGCGTAGTAGTGCAGCAGTTTTCCGGCGATCTGCCCGGCGGCGATGACCAGCGCCAGCAGCCACCAGGGGATCTCCGGGCCCTTGAGCACCAGCCCGATCGCGAACAACTCGACGCTGATCAACGGGAGCAGCGCGGAGGCCACCGACACCCCGAAGGCGGTGGACAGCAAACCGATCACGGTCAGCACGATCGCTCCCAGCGAGCTCGGACCCCAGCAGGCGGTGTGTGGCCGGCAACCCCGCGCGTGCCCGAGCGAGCACGGCACCGGTGTTCACCGTTCTTCGAACTGCAATTCCATCGGACCCGACAACCGCAATTCCCGCAGCGGACGGCCGCCGGCGTCCAACGTGCGTACCGTACCGTCCGGAGCCCAGCCCGCACTGCGGAAGAAGGCCATCGACGCCGTGTTCGCCTCCGGCACCCACGTGATGCCGCGCGTGGCCCCGCCCGCGGCGAGCCGCTCCACCATCGCGCCGAGCAGCCGCCTGCCGTGACCGCGCCGTCCCCAGCGCGGCTCCACCAGCAGCGCGCTCACCAGCGCGACCGTGGCCGCATCCTCCGGCAGGGTGCCGTTGGCCGCCGCCGCCTCCGCTTCCGGGGCCGGGCCTGCCGCGCAGAAACCCACGATCCACGGGCCTTCCGTCGCGACCAGCACTGCGGCCGGACCGTCGGTCAGGGCGTGCCGCCACTCCTGCTCGGTCGCCGCGCTGTCCAACTCGTCCAGCACCGCCGCGGGCAGCAGCTCGGTGAAGGCGGTGCGCCACGTCGTCAGCTGGATGCGAGCGATCTCCGCGGCATCGGACGGCACAGCTTCCCGCACATCGGCATCGGCCATGGCGACAACCTAACGTGCCCGACCGGCTACCGGACCGGCCGCCCTGCAACCGGTACCGGGACTTCCGGTTCCGGGTGAATCCCGCCCGGGCGCGGAAGAGCGGGCCTCTGGTGATCGGATTGTCAGGGGTTGCTGGCACGATCTGGCGGGTGCAGACCATGAGCCGCGACACCGCACGCCGACTCGCTTTGGCCGCCCAGGGATTCGCCGACCCGCCGCCGCGCGGCGAGGTGACGCGCCGGCACCTGCAGCGCGCCCTGGCCCGCACCAAGCTCCTGCAGCTCGACTCGGTCAACGTGGCCGTCCGTGCCCACTACATGCCGCTGTTCAGCCGGCTCGGCGGCTACACGGCCGAGCTCCTCGATGCGGCGGCCTGGTTACACCGGTCGCGGCAACCACGCCTGCTCGTCGAGTACTGGGCGCACGAAGCGTCGCTGATCCCGATCGAGGACTGGCCGCTGCTGCGGTGGCGGATGCGGGAGTACGGCGGGGCTTGGCGACGGCGCAGCCGCGAGCTGCTGGAACGCTCGCCCCAGCTGATCGACGACGTGCTGACCGCGGTGAAGGAACTCGGGCCGATCGGCGCGGGCGGCCTGGAACGCGAGCTCGGCGGCGGCGAACGCCAGGGGAGGGGGCCCTGGTGGAACCGCACCGACACGAAACGGGCCTGCGAACTGCTGTTCGCGATGGGCGAGCTGACCACCGGCACCCGACGCGGCTTCGAACGGCTCTACGACCTTCCCGAACGCGTGCTGCCAGCGAATGTCCTCGCGCACGAACCGGAGGACGACGAGGCGATTCGCGCGCTGGTGGAGCGGTCCGCGCACGCGCTGGGCGTCGCCACCGAACCGGATCTGCGGGACTACTACCGGCTTTCGCCCGCGCAGTCCCAGCAGGCCGTGGCCGAACTGGTGGAGGACGGCGTGCTGGAGCCGATCGTGGTGCAGGGCTGGCGGCAGCCCGCGTACCGCTACACCGCGGCCCGAATCCCCAGGAAGGTCATCGGCCGTGCGCTGCTCTGCCCGTTCGACCCGCTGATCTGGGAACGTTCCCGCGCCGAACGGCTTTTCGAGTTCCGCTACCGCATCGAGATCTACGTGCCCGAGCCCAAGCGGCAGTTCGGCTACTACGTTTTCCCCTTCCTCCTCAACGGTGAACTGGTGGCCCGCGTCGACCTGAAGGCCGACCGTGCCGCCGGCGTGCTGCGGGTACCGGGCGCGTTCCTCGAAGCCGGCCGCGATTCGGGCGAGGTCGTGCCGGAACTGGCCGCCGCGTTGCGCGACATGGCGTCCTGGCTCGGCCTCGATGACGTCGTGGTCGGCGCCAGGGGAGACCTGGCCAAGCCGCTCCGCGCTGCCAGCCGCTGATCGCGGAAGCCCGCCGAGAGCGGTGACCGTGCGGGCGGCGCGCGTTCAGCTCGCGCAGGTGCCGTCCGCGCGGTCGTGTTCTTCTTGCGCCGCCATGACTTCGTCGCCGTGGCGGAATCCCCATTCGCCGAGCATCTCGATCGGGCCCAGCAGGCTCTCGCCCAGCTCGGTCAGCCGGTACTCGACCCGGGGCGGAGCCTCCCGGTAGGTGCACCGGTCGACCAGGCCGTTGTACTGGAGCCGGCGCAGCGTCTCGGAAAGCACCTTGGTGCGGATGCCACCGATCTGCCGTCGCAGGTCGATCGGACGCAGCGGCCCCTTGCGGAGCGCCCAGACGACCACCGGATTCCACGTGTTGGACAGCAGGTCGAACGCCAACCGCGCCCGGCAGTCGGCGAGGAACTCGCTGTTCGCGGGCAACACCTCGGACATCTCGGTCATGGGACTCTCCTCACCTGCCTGGAACCCCATCCTGCCCGGCCGTGAGGCACCGATTGGTAGCCATCGGGCCGCTTAGCGTCGAAACGGCATGCCACCGGAGAATTCGGACGAAAGCGAGAAGAGACCTGTGCGAATCGGGATTCTGGGCGCCGGGAACATGGCCGACGCGCTCGGTACACAGTGGACGCGAGCCGGTCACCACGTGATGGTGAGCGGTCGCGACCCGGCCAAGGCAAGAGCACTCGCGGAGCGACTCGGGCCGTCGGCGCGGAGCGGAACCTTCGCGGAAGCCGCCGAGTTCGGCGATGTCGTCCTCGTCGCCGTGCTGCACTCGGCGGTCGCCGACGTGCTCACCGCTGCCGGAGCCGAGGTCGGCACCTTGCGAGGCAAGGCGTTGATCGATTGCACGAACGCCGTCATCCCCGATCGCTTCACCCTCGACCTCCCCGCCGGAACCTCGATGGCCGAACGGATCGCCGGCCAGGCGGTCGGGGCGCACGTCGTCAAGGCCTTCAACACCTGCCACGAATCCGTCTGGCGTTCGACCCCACCGGTTTTCGACGGCCGACCGCTGGTCGTTCCGCTGTGCGGGGACGATGCCGTGGCGATCGCCACCGTTCGGTCGCTGGTGACCGACATCGGCTGCGTACCGGCCGACGGAGGCCCGCTGGAACGAGCGTCGCTGCTGGAAGCCACCACCGCTTTCATGATCGGCCTGTGGTTCCGCGGCGTCGATGCGCAGGCCATGTTGCCTCCGCAGAAGTACGGCACCGGCGGCTGACCACCCGCGGCGACGAGCCCGGCCGCGTCGATGGATCGGTCGTCGCGCGGCCGATCCATCGACGCCGTTCGGCGCTCACACCAGGCCTTCCACGTTTCACGTGGCTGTCGTCAACATGGCATCGCCCGTTCCTGTGCGGCCGAAGATCTGCAGCTTCGGCTCCTTCTCGGGAGGTACTTCGGAGACCACCAGGTCGCTGCTCGCCGTGCCGGTGGACGAGTTGAGGTCCACCTCCGCGGAGGTTCCGCGGTGGACGGACACCTGCAACTCGCCGGAGCCGGTGATCAGTTCGACCTGCCCGGCGGTCGCGTCCGCGACCGTCAGGTCGCCGCTGCCGGAACGCACCAGCACGTCACCGGACACGGTGCCGAGCCACACGTTCCCACTGCCAGTGGCCACCGACGACGCCGTCTCGATCACGGCGATCTCGACGTCACCGCTGCCGCTGCGCGCATGCACGCCGCCGGCCATCGTGCCCAGCCGGAGCTGGCCGGAACCGGACCGGATCGTGGCTCGATCCGACGCCCGCTCGATCGCCACCGTGCCGGAACCGGCCTGAACGTTGATCCGCCCGGCCGTGCCGGTCACGCTGATCTCGCCGGAGCTGGAGTGCACCCCGACCTCCGAGTCCAGCGGGGCGCGAACCTTGACCGCCAGCGGGACGTTGCGCAGCGGGGCGTTGGCCGGTGTCCGGATGGCGAGCCGGTTGCCAGTGAGGTCGATCCGCGTCCGCCGCACGGCCTCGGAGATCGGCTCCTGCGCCCCGCGCCCGCGGTCGGCCTCGCCACCGGTGCGGATGCCGGCCTCGCTGAACTGCTCGGTGACCCAGCTCAGCAGCCCGGTCAGGCCGCCGCGCCAGTCCGGCCCGCTGGCGGCTGCATCGTGCCGGACCTCGACGTGGGTCGTCGCGGTTTCGGCCAACTCGATCACGACCGGCCCCAGGCTGTTGCCGATGTCGATGCGAATCGGCCCGGCGGTGTCGAAGTCCTGGCTGCGCACCAGTTCGGCCAACCGCTCCTCGGCGCTCGACCGCTCCTCCGCGTCCGGCCGGTCGGCGGGCTCGGCCGGACCGCCGCCCGTTGTCTCGTCGTTCGTCATCGCAATCCCCTCCTCTCAGCCTTCGACCCAGCCGCGCACTCGCGAGCCGGGCTCGCCGCGCCACCGCCCGCGCGGGCCGCCGCCGGGCGGTCCCCATGGTCGGCCGCGACCGTGCCGCGGGTGGTCCCACGGGCCGCGCGGTCGCCCGGTGTGCAGCGCACCCTGAACCGCCTGCGCGACCCAGGTGTTCAACGACACGCCCTGGCTCGACGCGGCCTGTTCGGCCTGCGACTTGATCTCCTCCATCAGGCGGAGCGTGATGCGGCTGATGTCACCGCTGTCACCGCTGGGCGGGGGTGGTGGCGGCTCGGCCTCGTCCTCCACCGTGGGTGGTGCGGTGTCGCCGCTGACCACCACTCGGACGTCGCGGCCGTCGAGGCGGATGTCGACGACCTGGCCGTCCAGCAGGGTCGTCACCTCCGCTGCCAGGTCGGACAGTGCGTTCATGATCGCCAGCCGTGCGGCTGGCTCGATCGCGCCGGACAGCACCGCCGCGGTCTGCCGGGTCTGGTCGTCCCCGGCGGAGGCGGCGGAGCTCAGGTCCTCGCGAAGCTGCTCGATGTAAGGGCTCAGATCCATGACACCAATATGACTTCATAGATGGCGTCATGCAATGACCTGATGGTGTCATCTGGCGTCATGGGATCTTGTCGGGGCCGCCGGTTACGCTCGATGCACACATGGGGAGTCGCAAACGGCAGTCGTCGACCGCCGTCCAGAGCAGGAAAGGGGCCCGCCCGTCGTGACCGAGATCGTGCGGCCGAAAGTGCAGCTGATCGGCAAGACCGAGTTCTTCCCGCCGGAGGACGTGCCCTGGTCGACCGACGCCGACGGCGGGCAGGCGCTCGCGGAGTTCGCCGGTCGCGCGTGCTACCAGTCGTGGCGCAAGCCGAACCCGGCCACCGCCACCAACGCCGGCTACCTGAAGCACATCCTCGAGGTCGGCCACCTGTCCGTGCTGGAGCACGGCTCCGTGTCCTTCTACCTGTCGGGGATGTCGCGCTCGCTGACCCACGAGCTGATCCGGCACCGGCACTTCTCCTACTCGCAGCTGTCGCAGCGGTACGTGCCGGAGCGCGACGCCGCGATGGTCGAGCCCGACGTCATCGCCGGTGACCCGGAGCTGCACGAGAAGTTCGTGCAGGCCACCGAGGCGAGCGTCGCCGCGTACACCGAGCTGCTCGCCGCGCTCGAGGAGAAGTTCGCCGACGAGCCGAAGGCGACGCTGCGCCGCAAGCAGGCCCGGCAGGCGGCCCGCGCGGTGCTGCCCAACGCGACCGAGACGCGGATCGTGGTGACCGGCAACTACCGGGCGTGGCGGCACTTCGTGGCGATGCGCGCCTCCGAGCAGGCCGACGTCGAGATCCGCGCCCTGGCCATCGAGTGCCTGCGGCAGCTGCAGAAGGCCGTGCCGAACGTGTTCAGCGACTTCGAGATCACCACGCTGAAGGACGGCACCGAGATCGCGTCCAGCCCGTTCGTCACCGAGGGCTGAACCGGGTTCTCCCAGGTTTTCGCGAATCGGACGGCCGGCTCCCGCCTCGGGCGCCGGCCGTCCGCGCATCCCGGGCCGCCGGCAGCGGTCCCGCCCCAGCAGGGAACCGATCGGTCCGCCGCACAGTCAAAGGACTGATCCGGCTCATCTGATTGGATGAACGGCGAGGCGGGAACGTTTGCGCTGCGTGGTCGCGCGCGAGGACTTCGGTGGAGGACGGCGCAGTGGTTGAGCAGGTCGGGCCAGGGCAGCAGGCCCGGGTGATCGGCGGTCGGTACCAGGTCGTCCAGGAGCTCGGACGCGGCGGCATGGGGATCGTCTGGCGCGCCTGGGACCAGGTCATCGGCCGCGAGGTCGCGATCAAGGAACTGCACCTGCCCGACGGCGTGCCCCCGGCCGAGCGGCAGGTCTTCGAGGAGCGGGTGCTCCGCGAGGCGCGCACCGCGGGACGGTTGAACGACCCGGCGGTGGTCACGGTGCACGACGTGCTGGCCGAGTCCGGCGTCACGTACATCGTGATGGAGCTGGTGCAGGCGGTCACCCTCAGCGACTACGTCGCGCAGTGGGGTCCGCTGCGCCCCGAGCAGGCCGTGGACCTGACCCGCAAGGTGCTCTCCGCGCTGGAGACCGCGCACGCGGCCGGGATCGTGCACCGCGACGTGAAGCCGAGCAACATCATGGTCGCCGACGGCCGGGTCAAGCTGGCCGACTTCGGGATTGCCCAGACCCTGGACGACCCGAGGCTGACCAGCAGCGGCGCGATCGTCGGCTCGCCGTCGTTCATGGCGCCGGAGCGGATCAAGGGCGCGGACGCCTCGCCGGCCAGCGACCTGTGGTCCCTGGGCGCGACCCTGTTCTTCGCGGTCGAGGGCTGGATCCCGTTCGAGCGGCAGACGACGGCCGCCACGCTCCACGCGGTGCTCAACGATCCGCCCCGGCTGTCCGGCCCGCACGGCATGATCGGCTCGGTGATCACCGGGCTGCTGATCGCCGATCCGCGGGCGCGGTTCACCGGCCCGCAGATCCGGGCGCTGCTGGACAGCGCGCCCGCCAACGGCGGCAACCCGGACCAGACCCTGCCGGTCGGCAGCCCCACCCGGGTCGCCCCGGGGGCGCCGAAGCCGAAGCGGTCCAAGGGCCCGTGGCTGATCGCTGCGGCCGTCGCCGCCGTCGTGCTGTTCGTCGCCGGGCTCCTGGTCGGGCGGTTCGCGCTGGTCGGCGGCGGTGCGCCGGCCGCGATGGATTCGACCCTGGTGTTCGGCGAGGGCGGCGACGTCGCTGGTTTCGACCCGGACGCCAAGGACTGCGGCACCGGGAAGATCACCGCGGGCAAGCCCATCAACAACACGGCGTCCTGCTCCGACCCGCACGACTTCGAGTTCTACGCGTCGGGCTCCGCGTTCAGCTCCAGCAGCTACGACACGGCTTATCCCGGCAAGGACGTGCTGGTCGCATACGGCGAGGGCTACTGCTCGATGTACTTCGCCTCGGACAAGGTCGTCGCGCCGGGCAAGCAGACCACGTTGCGCTACGTCACGCTCGTCCCCTCGGAACAGAGCTGGAACGCATACCGCCAGTCCGAAGGCGACCGGAAGGCCGGCTCGCAGAGCATCTACTGCGCCCTCTACAGCGCGTCCGGCGACAAGCTGCAGACTTCCGCGACGAAGTGATCTCCTGCGCCACCCCGGGCATCGGCGGTGGCTAGAGTGGGCGCATGGGTGTGGCCAGCGATGAGCGCCAGCAGTTGTGCGACCTGTTCGAGCGGCTCGGCCCGGACGCGCCGACGCTGTGCGCCGGGTGGAGTACCAAGGACCTCGCGGTGCACCTCGTGGTGCGCGAACGGCGGCCGGACGCGGTGGCGGGCAAGTTCGTGAAGGCGCTCGTCGATCGCAGCGAGCGCATCCAGAACGAGCTCCGCGCGCTGTCCTGGCCGGAGCTGATCGACCAGATCCGGCAGGGTCCGCCGAAGTGGAACCCGCTCGGCTTCTCCGGCGTGGACGAGGCGGTCAACGCCGCCGAGTTCTACGTGCACCACGAGGACGTCCGGCGGGCCCAGCCGGATTGGCAGCCGCGCCCGTCCGACCCGGAGCGCGAGGAAGCGCTGTGGAAGTCGCTGACCCGGGTCGCGAAGATGTTCTACGGGCGCAGCCCGGTGGGCGTGGTGCTGCGGCGCCCGGACGGCACCGAGATCGCGGCCAAGCGCGGTCCGCGCACGGTGCGCTTCGTCGGCGAGCCCAGCGAGCTGATCCTGCACGCCTTCAGCCGTCGTGCAGCGAAGGTCACGTCCGAGGGCAACGAGGCCGATGTGCTCGCGGTCGAGGACCTGCGCCGGTCTTTTTGACGCGAGGGGCGGAAACTCGCTCGCGCGGCGGCGGCCGGACCGGAAGAAACACGGCGTTCCCAGGCCTGCGGACGCCGGGTTTCCCGAATGTGCGCTGAGGCTGATCCGGCCGCTCTGAACAGGGAACTCACCAGGTAGCGTCAGGGCCATGACCGTCTGCCCCACTGCCAGTCCGGGCCGCCCGTTCGGCCGCGTCCTGACCGCCATGGTCACGCCGTTCGACGAAGACGGAAAGCTCGACCTGAAGCTGGCGCAGGAACTCGCCACGTATCTGGTCGACAGCGTCGGCAACGACGGCTTGGTCGTCAACGGCACCACCGGCGAGAGCCCCACGACCAGCGACCACGAGAAGCAGCAGCTGCTGCGCGCCGTGGTCGAGGCGGTGGGCGACCGCGCGACCGTGGTGGCCGGTGTCGGCACCAACAACACCGAGCACTCGGTCGAGCTCGCGCGCGCCGCTGAGCACGCCGGTGCGCACGGCCTGCTGGTCGTGACGCCGTACTACTCGCGCCCGCCGCAGGAAGGGCTGTTCCAGCACTTCTGGACGGTCGCCGACGCCACCGAGCTGCCGGTCATGCTCTACGACATCCCGCCGCGCTCCATCGTGCCGATCCAGGTCGACACGCTGAAGCGGCTGGCGGAGCACCCGCGGATCCAGGCGGTCAAGGACTCCAAGCACGACCTGCTGGCCGGTAGCGAGGTGCTGGCCAGCACCGACCTCGCCTACTACTCGGGTGAGGACCCGCTCAACCTGCCCTGGCTGTCGGTCGGCGCGGTCGGCTTCGTCAGCGTGATCGGCCACGTGGTGGGGGACCGGCTGCGCAAGATGCTGGACGCCTACGAGGCGGGCGACGTCGTCGGCGCCCGGGAGGTCCACAATGGACTTCTGCCGGTGTACCGGTCGATGAACTTCGTCGGCGGAGTGATCTTCTCGAAGACGGCGCTCCGGTTGTGCGGCTACGAGACCGGGCAGCCGCGGCTGCCGCTGCCCGCGGCGACCGAGGAGCAGGTGCGGTTGATCACCAGCGACCTGTGGGATGCTGGCCTGGTACTGGTCAATCCGGACGCCGCACAGAGGTGAACCAGCGTTGAGCGCAAAGGCGACAGCCACCGAGTACCACCCGGTGACGCCGACATCGTCGGCCCCACCACCCCCGCTGGCCGACGGTGGGCTGCGCGTCGTAGCGCTCGGCGGCATCGGCGAGGTCGGCCGGAACATGACCGTGTTCGAGCACGCGGGCCGGCTGCTGATCGTCGACTGCGGTGTGCTGTTCCCCGAGGACGACGCGCCGGGCGTGGACCTGATCCTGCCGGACTTCGCCGCGATCGAGAACCGGCTGGACGACATCGACGCGCTGGTGCTCACGCACGGGCACGAGGACCACATCGGGGCGGTGCCGTTCCTGCTGCGGCTGCGGCCGGACCTGCCGGTGGTGGGGTCGAAGTTCACCCTCGCCCTGCTGGCGGCCAAGTGCCGCGAGCACCGGCTCGACCCGGTGCTGGTGGAGGTGGCCGAGGGGCAGCGCAGCAAGCACGGCGCCTTCGAGCTGGAGTTCTTCGCGGTCAACCACTCGATCCCGGACGCGCTGGCGGTCGCCATCCGGACCCCGGCCGGGGTCGTGCTGCACACCGGTGACATCAAGCTCGACCAGCTGCCGCTGGACAACCGGCTGACCGACCTCGCCGGCTTCTCCCGGCTCGGCGACGAGGGCGTGGACCTGTTCCTGGTGGACTCCACCAACGCCGAGGTGCCCGGGTTCGTCACGCCCGAACGCGAGATCGGGCCGGTGCTGGACCGGGTGATCGGCAAGGCCACCCAGCGCGTGATCGTGGCGTGCTTCGCCAGCCACGTGCATCGCGTGCAGCAGGTGCTGGACGTCGCCGAGACGCACGGCCGCAAGGTGTGCTTCGTCGGCCGTTCGATGGTGCGCAACATGGGCATCGCGAACGATCTGGGCATGCTGCGCGTGCCGGATGGGCTGCTGGTCGACCTCGACGAGGCGCTGGCGATGCCCGAGCACATGGTGGCGTTCGTCTCGACCGGATCGCAGGGTGAGCCGCTTTCGGCGCTGTCCCGGATGGCGCGCGGTGAGCACAAGCAGATCCACATCCGCGCCGGCGACACCGTGGTGTTGGCGTCATCGCTGATCCCCGGCAACGAGACCGCGGTGTTCGGCGTGGTCAACGGCCTGGTCCGGTTGGGCGCCAACGTGGTGCACCAGGGCCACGCGAAGGTGCACGTGTCGGGGCACGCCTCGGCCGGTGAGCTGTTGTACCTCTACAACGCGGTGCGGCCGAGCAACGTCATGCCGGTGCACGGCGAGTGGCGGCACCTGCGGGCGAACGCCGAGCTGGCGCGGCTGACCGGGGTGCCGGCGGATCGCGTGGTGATCGCCGAGGACGGCGTCGTGGTCGACCTGGTGGACGGCATCGCCGCGATCGCCGGCCGGGTCGAGGTGGGGCACGTCTACGTCGACGGTCTGTCCGTCGGTGACGTGGGCGAGTCCACGCTCTCCGACCGGCTGGTGCTGGGCGAAGGCGGGTTCATCGCGATCACGGTCGCGGTGGAGGCGTCGACCGGCCGGGCGGTGTCGTCCCCGACGATCTCCGGTCGCGGCTTCTCCGACGACCCGAAGGCGCTGGACGACGTGGTGCCGCTGGTCGAGATGGAGCTGGCCCGCACCGAGGCGGAGGGCATCACCGACACCCACCGGATCGCCCAGGCGGTGCGCCGGGTGGTCGGGCGGTGGGTGGCCGAGACCTATCGCCGGCGGCCGATGATCGTGCCGAACGTGCTTCCGGTCGGATCCTGAACCGATCGCCTGGTCGAGTGGCCCATTGGTCCGTTTTGTCGACTATTGTTGATCGCTGTCGGTGGCCGAGATCTCCAGTGGGTGATCTGCGGAACCCGTTGGGAGCACACGGCGGGCCTGCCTGGAGATCCACTGCGAGGGTGGGTCTCGCCGGTTCGGGGCGCATTCGGACTCCTGGACCGGAGGAATCACCAACGGGAGATTGGGGTCTGAAGTGCGTACCTCCGCTCGACTCTTCGGCGCTGCCACTGCCGCGGCCGCAATGCTGGCGATCGGTTCCCCCGCGTTCGCCGACAGCCACGGCAACAACGGGATCAACGTGCTGAACGACAACAACGTCAGCGTGCTGCCGATTCAGCTGTGCGGCAACAACATCGGCGTCCTCGCCATCGTGGCGCCGATCGCGTCCCCGCAGATCAACAACTGCGTCAACGCGCCGATCTTGGACCACTGACGCACGACCTCGTAACCTAGGACGAAGTGCCGGCCTCCTTCTCGGAGGTCGGCACTTCGCTTGTTCCCTGGCATCGACGACGAAGGGCCGGTCTCCGTGGGGAGGCCGGCCCTTCAGCGGGCTGTCAGTGCCAGTTGGCTTGCAGGGCTTCTTGCAGGACCGCGGGTTGTTGCGGGCGGACCTTCAGCGCGCCCACGCCCTCCGGGGTCGGTTGCGGAAGCGGCTCGCACGTGGTGTCCGGACCGTCACCCGGCTTGCGGGCCGGCAGCTTGCCGGTGGCGAGGTAGTCGGCGATCTGGTCGTCCAGGCAGGCGTTTCCGCCGAGCGAGCCCGAGTGCGTGGTGCCGCCGGGCAGGCTGATCAGGCTGGCGTTCGGGAAGCGCTTGCGGGCTTCCAGCGCGCCGGGGAACGGGGTCGCGGCGTCCAGTTCCTCGCTGATCAGCAGCGCGTCGGTCACCTTGCTGCCGTCGACCTCGACCGGCTTGCCCGGCTTCGCCGGCCACGAGCGGCACGGCGCGTTGTACCAGGCGTTGGCCCACGTCTCGAACGGCGCCTTCGCGTACACCTCCCAGTTGTCCTTGCTCCACTGCTGCCAGCTCTGCGGCCACTTCACGTCGGTGCACTGCACCGCCAGGTAGACCGCGAAGCCGTTGTCGTCGCCGGGCGGGTTGGCGCCGTCGTAGATCTTCTTCAGCGACTCCCAGTCCCCGTTGTGCACCCAGCCCGAGAACGCCTTGGCGCGGCGGTCCCAGGTCGCCTGGGAGTAGCCCGCGTTCAGGAACAGGTCGGTCCACTCGTCGGAGCCGATCACGTCACCGGCCGGCTGCTGGTCGAGCTTGGCGAGCTGCTCGTAGTAGAGCTTCTCCACGTCGGCGCCGGTGGTGCCCAGGTGGTAGGTGGCGTCGTTCTTCGCGATCCAGTCGAAGAAGATCTTGATGTTGCGGTCGAAGGCCACGTCCTGGTTCAGGTTCGCGTCGTACCAGACGTCGTCGACGTTCACGACGCCGTCCATCACGACCCGGCGCATCCGCTCGGGGTGCAGGGTGCCGTAGACCTGGCCGAGGTACGTGCCGTACGAGAAGCCGTAGTAGTTGATCTGCTCGACACCCAGCGCCTTCCGGATGCTGTCCATGTCCTCGACGACATCCGTGGTCTTGATGTGCTCGATCAGCTTGCCGTTGTTCCCGCACGCCCGCGCGTAGCCCTCGGACCGGTCGAGCCAGGCCTTCTCCAGCTCCGGGGCGGTCGGCACGTAGTGCGGACGGTCGTAGGAGAAGTAGTTCGGGTCGCAGGAGAGCGCGGGCCGGCTGGAACCCACCCCGCGCGGGTCGAACCCGATCCAGTCGTAGGCGGCGCCGGCGCCCTTCGGCACGTACGCGCCGAGCATCGACAAGGTCAGGCCGGATCCGCCCGGTCCGCCCGGGTTGACCAGCATGACGCCCTGGTACTGGTCGTCGGGCACGGTGTGCTTGATCCGCGAGACCGCGAGCGAGACCTGCTCGCCCGTCGGATCGGCGTAGTCCATCGGGGCGGTGACCGTCCCGCACTCCGCCCCGGCCTTCTGCAGGTTCGGGTCCTCGCATTGGCCCCATTCGACCGGTGCGGGCTGGAAGACCGGTCCGGGTGCGGCCGTTGCCGTGCCGATGGCAGGCGACAGGCCGACCAGCAGACTGGCTGCCATGGCAGCGGTGACGACTTTTCTCATGTTTGCCCCGTCTGTCCAGTTTGGTGCGCCCGAATGGCGACCAGTGTGGACAGTTAACGGGATCAGCTGAGGTCGGACCCCATGGTTGGCGAGAATTGGCCTACCCGTGTGCTCCTAGCCCGGCATGTTGAGCGCGACTCAGTGAGATCCGGGGTGGCCGCATCGGCTACTGCTCAAGATCGTCGATTGCCGCATGATCAGCCCCGAATGCACTGCTGGATGCCACAACCACGATAGGCAAGATCTACCACAGTTACATCGGCGCGCGCACCTGTGCGCTAAGATGACCAACTGATCTCCACCGAATGGGCGTTGCCGTCGCTATCGCTTCCGGTGATCAACCGATTAGCCGACGCGCTTTACCGATGATCGTTCCTACGATAGTACGCGGAAGGCTGTCTGGGGGTGGGCGGTGGAGTTCTCTTCGCTGGTCGTGGTGCGGAGTAAGTCTGGTGAGCTGGAAGCACTGAGCAACGCCGAGCGGGAAGAAGCACGAGCTGTCCGCATCTGCATTGATTTGGTGGCAGACGGCAGTGCTTCGCTAAAGAAGCTTGCCAACGCGGTCAAGCATTTCCACCGTTGCGGTCAGAGAGTGTTGCTCGACGTGAGGAAGCTGCACCGCTCCAGCTTGCTCTGGGAACAGCCAGGCGGTCCCATGGACGCCATTGCTCGGTACCTGACCGAAGGGCCAGACGGGCAGCTTCCGCTCGACGCGGAGCTGCCGTTCTCTCCAGTGGTCTCGCTGATGGCTGCCGACCATGAGCTCCACGTGATTGCCTTGTTACGAGAAGCATTCTCCTGCTCGCTCGGCATTCGAGTGCCAGTGACCTTCCCGGCCTTGGAAGCCGTGGAGCGAATCGAGTACTTCTTGGCGGCGTTGAGGGCTGACACAGGTGATGTGGAGGTACTCATCGACGCGGGATTTTTGTCGGGCAAATCCTTGGTTGCCGAGTGCGGTCGATTGATCACGGAGCTCGGCGCGAGATTTGCGTTCGAATCCATCACCTTGCTCAGCGGTTCCATCCCGGAAAAGCGGGACAAGCTCGCGCCCGGTGTGTTCGACCGGCCCGAGTTCGATCTTTGGCAGCGGGTCAGACCTTGCACGTCGGCGCTCCGCTATGGCGACTACGGAATCGTCCACCCGCGCGCCCCCGAACCGGCCAAACCGAACACGCCTATGAACATCCCCAACCCGTACCTCTTCTACACGAGCTCCCGCCGTATCCGATTCGCCCGCAGGAACATGGCCCGCGGCGCGAACAAGCGGCCGTTGCCCAGCGAGGATGCTGCAGCTTACTTCCGCGAGGTGGCGCAAGAAATGGTCATGTCGCAGGAGTACGAGCAGAGTGCAACCGCTTCATGGGGAGATCGCCGGCTGTGGCACTGCGCCAACGGAGACGTGGCGGCAAAGCGCTCGCCTGACTGGATCGCGATCGGGACTTCGCACCACATCGCGCACCTGGCTGCTAGGGGAGATCGCGCGGCGTGATCACGGGCGCCAGGGGCTGGGTTTGTCGGTGGCCGGGCGCGTCGGGTCGAAGTGGTGGGGCGCTCCGAGTTCTCCCTCGCGCAGCGGCACCATGCCGGTTGCGATGGCTCGCATGATCCGGTCGCGGGCCCTGGTCGCGTCGCCGACCCGGTCCGCGGACAGGTCGCTGAGGTCCACCGGCGCTCCGAAGTGGACCTTCAGCTTCGGCCGGCGGCGGACGGCCCGCAGCCACGACGCGAACAGGATCCAGAGGTCGCCGGTCTTCTCGACGCGGACCATGCCGTAGCACATCGCCTCGTGGGCGCCCCACTGGCTGACCGGCACCACCGCGGCGCCGGAGGCCAGCGCCATCCGGGCCACGCCCGTCTTCCCTCGCTCCGGCCACATGTCCGGTTCGAGGGTGATGCGGCCCTCCGGGTACATCAGCACCGGGTGGTGATCGCTGGTCAGCGCCGTGACGACCCGCCCCAGCGCCTCGCCCGCGGTGCTCTTGCCGCGGTCGGCGCGGACGTGCCGGCAGGTGCGGAGCACCGCGCCCAGCACCGGCGTGTCGAAGAGCCCGCCGGTGGCGAGGAAACGCGGCGCGAGGCGACGGGTGCGGCAGGCCGCGATCAGCACCAGCGCGTCGAGGTTGCCGATGTGGTTGGCGGCCAGCAGCAGCGGCTTGCCGCGCACCGAATCCGGCACATCGCCGGTGACCTCCAGGCGCCCGGTCAGCCCGATGATCGCGCGGTCGACCCGCATCAGCGCGCGCCACAGCAGCGGCGCGTCGCGGAACAGCTTCTCGCGGTCGGTTCGGCGTGTCGGCTCGTTCGGACTGGAAGGTAGGGCGACCATGATGGTCGAGGATCTCACGCGCGCTGCGCCGGTTGGAGCGGATTGCCCGAAAAACGGCCGACCTGCGATCTCCCGTGGCTGGTGTGACGCGCGAGGCGGGTGGAGATACCGTGTGGGGCATGGCGAGCCGGACATCGAACGGGGGACGGGGCTCGTCGCGTGGCAAAAGCGCGACCAAGAGTAACGGCTCCGCTGCCAGGAGTGGCGGATCGGGCAGGTCGGGCACCGCGCGGAAGAGCTCCGGGAGCGCCAAGCCCCGCCCCGGATCTACGCACGCACCCCGCAGACCAGCACCGAAGCGATCCGCCAGGACGAGTTCCAAGGGCGGCGGGAGCATCGCGCGCGGCGTCGGGAGCGTGGTCCGGGCGGTGGGCAAGACCAAGGAACTCGACCCCGCGCACCGGCGCGACGGGCTGGCGCTGATCTTCCTCGCGACCGCGGTGATCGCCGCCGCCGGCGTCTGGTGGCAGGCCGGCGGCCCGGTCGGGCACTGGTTCGACTGGGCGCTGCGCTCGGTCATCGGCGTGGCGGCCGTGGTGCTGCCGATCGTGCTGCTGATCACCGCCGTGCTGCTGATGCGCACCGAGACCAGCGCCGAGGCGCGGCCCCGCGTGGTGATCGGGTCGTTGCTGCTGATCTTCACCACGCTCGGCGTCCTGCACATCGTGTCCGGCGCCCCGCTCGATCCCGAGAACTGGGCGAACGCCGGCGGAGCCCTGGGCTTCGTCGCCGGCGGCCCGCTCGCGCACGGGCTCACCGGCTGGGTCGCGGCGCCGGTGCTGGTGCTGATCGGGCTGTTCGGACTGCTCGTGCTCACCGGCACGCCGGTGCGCGAGGTGGCGGCCCGGTTGCGCGGTCTCGGGCAGGAGGCCGAGGAGGCCCGCCCGGCGGCTGGCGCCACCAAGGAGCTGGAGGCCGATCCGGCTTCGGTCAAGCTGCGCCGGCCGTCCCGGCGCCGCCAGGCGGCGATGTCCGAAGAGGACCGACAGCTGTCCCTGGAGGACGTGCCCGAAGAGCAGCCCAAGCCCGCCAAGTCGAAGGCCGCCGCGGTGCCCGCCAAGCCGGTCGCCGAAGCCGCCGAGGAGAAGCCGAAGAAGAGCAGCAAGCCGCAGATCAGCCGCAGCGTCGAAGGCGACTACCAGTTGCCGCCGCTGGACGTGCTCACCGATGGCGACCCGCCGAAGAGCCGCAGCCGCGCCAACGACGCCATGATCGAGGCGATCACCGCGGTGCTGGAGCAGTTCAACATCGACGCCCAGGTCACCGGCTTCACCCGGGGGCCGACCGTGACCCGCTACGAGGTCGAGCTCGGTCCCGGCGTGAAGGTCGAGAAGATCACCGCGCTGACCAAGAACATCGCCTACGCCGCCGCGACCGACAACGTCCGGCTGCTGGCGCCGATCCCGGGCAAGTCCGCGGTGGGCATCGAGGTGCCCAACAGCGACCGGGAGATGGTGCGGCTGGGCGATGTCCTGCGCTCCGCCGAGGCGGGCAAGGACAGCCACCCGCTGGTGATGGGGCTGGGCAAGGACATCGAAGGCCACATGGTCACCGCGAACCTGGCGAAGATGCCGCACCTGCTGGTGGCCGGCTCGACCGGGTCCGGTAAGTCCAGCTTCGTCAACTCGATGCTGGTGTCGCTGCTCGCGCGGGCCACCCCGCAGGAGGTCAGGATGATCCTGATCGACCCGAAGATGGTGGAGCTGACGCCGTACGAGGGCATCCCGCACCTGATCACGCCCATCATCACCCAGCCGAAGAAGGCCGCCGCCGCGCTGGCCTGGCTGGTGGAGGAGATGGAGCAGCGCTACCAGGACATGCAGGCCAACCGGGTGCGCCACATCGACGACTTCAACCGGAAGGTCTCCTCGGGCGAGATCACGGCGCCGCTGGGCAGCGAGCGCGAATACCGGCCGTACCCGTACATCCTGGCCATCGTCGACGAGCTCGCCGACCTGATGATGACCGCGCCGCGCGACGTCGAGGACGCCATCGTGCGGATCACGCAGAAGGCGCGGGCCGCCGGCATCCACCTGGTGCTGGCGACCCAGCGCCCGTCGGTGGACGTGGTGACGGGCCTGATCAAGACGAACGTGCCGTCGCGGCTGGCGTTCGCGACGTCGTCGCTGACCGACTCGCGGGTCATCCTGGACCAGCCGGGTGCCGAGAAGCTGATCGGCATGGGCGACGCGCTGTACCTGCCGATGGGGGCGTCCCGGCCGGTCCGGGTGCAGGGCTCGTTCGTCGGTGACGACGAGATCCACCGCATCGTCTCGTACACCAAGGACCAGGCCGACCCGGAGTACACCGACGGCGTCACGGCGGCCAAGGCGGGCGAGAAGAAGGAAGTCGACTCCGACATCGGCGACGACCTCGACGTCCTGCTGCAGGCCACCGAGCTGGTGGTGACCAGCCAGTTCGGCTCCACCTCGATGTTGCAGCGCAAGCTGCGGGTCGGGTTCGCCAAGGCCGGCCGGCTGATGGACCTGCTGGAGTCGCGCGGCGTCGTCGGGCCGTCGGAGGGGTCGAAGGCGCGCGAGGTGCTGGTCAAGCCGGACGAGTTGGAGAACACGCTGTTCTCGATCCGCGGCGGGCCGCCACCGGACGCCGAGTGAATCCGGCGTCCCCGCATCTCCTGGATGCGGGGACGTTGCCGTTTTCCGCGTTTTAACCGGCATTTTCTCGACCAGTTCGGCTGGGTTCGTACTGCTCCATTTGCGCTTCTAAGATTGCGCTGAACGGAATTGTTAGAAGGGTTGATCTCCCGGTTCCGTGCGATAGTGTCCCGCCCGCTGACGGTTTATCCGCCGCGATTTCGAAGGGCTCTCGCATGGTCGTCCGGAAAGTCCGCGCCTGGTTATCGGTGTTGTTCGCCGCGTTGCTGCTGGTGGTGGGATTTCAGCCGATCGCGTCTGGTGTCCCGGCCGGTGGGCAGGATGTAGCGCCGTCCGATGTGGACAAGGGTGAGCTGTTGCGCACCGGCGGCAGCAGCTATCCGCGAATGGTGCGGTTGCAGCACTCCGGCCTGGCCGACGGGCGGGTGCTGGCCAGCATGACGACCTATGTGGACGGCGTCGGCTTCGCGGTCATCTACGAAAGCCGCGACGACGGCGAGACGTTCCGGCAGATCGGCGAGATCCGCGACCCGGAGGGCGCGGACGCGAAGGGCATGTGCTGCTCGACGCTGTACGAGTTGCCGCGGCAGGTGGGCGACATGCCGGCCGGAACCCTGCTGTGGGCCGGCACCGCCGGCGTCGGCGCGGACCCGGAGGAGCGGCACAGCAGCATCCGGGTGTGGCGCAGCGACGACCACGGGCGAACCTGGAGCTTCCTGTCGACCATCGTGCAGGCGCCGGTCGGGCCGGGAGTGTGGGAGCCCGAGTTCACGGTGTCCGCGCAGGGCGATCTGGTCGCGTTCTACTCCGACGACGGCGACCCGAAGCACGACCAGAAGATGGTCCAGGTGCGTTCCGCGGACGGTCGCAATTGGACCGATCTGCGGGAAACGCTGAAGAACGACAAGTTCACGGTGCGTCCCGGGATGTCCGGGATCCGGCAGCTGCCGGACGGCACTTATGTGATGGTCTACGAGGTCTGCAACTACGATCCGGTGCACATCTGCACGGTGTGGATGCGGACCTCGGCCGACGGCTGGGATTTCGGCGACCCGTACGACCTGGGCACGGAGATCGTGTCGGAAACCGGCGGGCAGCCGCTGGGCACGCCGACGATCGCGTGGGCGCCGGGGCCGGGCCCGAACGGGCGGCTGCTGCTGGCGTACCAGATGCTCGGCGGCGACAACGGCGGTTGGGCGCCGGGCAACGGGCGCACGCTGATGGTCAACGACAACCCGTCCGACCTGGCGCGGGGCTGGCGGGAGATCCCGTCCCCGGTGCAGCTCAGCTACAACAAGGGCAGCGTCTGCCGCAACTTCAGCCCGACGGTGTTGCCGACGTCGGACGGGAAGTCGGTCATCCACATCACGACGGACTTCGAGAAGTACATCGGGGGGCCGTGCGAGGCGTTCCACGCGACGGGCCCGATCGACGCGACGGCCGGAACGGCCAGCAGCCACGAGGCGAAGCCGATGGACCCGCGCCCCGGCCGCTGACGGCCCGCAATTTCAATGGAAATCAAGGGTCTGATTTCCATTGAAATTGCGGGAGTTGTCCACAGTCGTCGGCGTGTCGTGGTCCGATGCGCCGACGGTCCGCAATTTCCATTGAAATCGAAGGTTCGATTTCAATGGAAATTGCGGGGGATCAGCCGTGGCGGAGGGTGGCGTGGGTGGTGTTGAGGTCGTCGATCGCGTGGACGCCCAGCAGTTGGAGGGTCCGGACGATCTCGGCGCGGAGGATGTCCACCGTCTTCTGGACGCCGCGTTCGCCGCCCGCCATCAGGCCGTACAGGTAGGCCCGGCCGATCAGGCACGAGTCCGCTCCGAGCGCGATCGCCGCGACGATGTCGGCTCCGCTGATGATGCCGGTGTCCAGCAGGATCTCGGCCCGGCCACCGATCGCCTCGCGGACCGACGGCAGCAGTTCCAGCATCGTCGGGGCCCGGTCGAGCTGCCGCCCGCCGTGGTTGGACAGCACCACCGCGTCGGCGCCCCGCTCGACCACGCGCCGGGCGTCGTCGGCGTTCTGGATGCCCTTGACGATCAGCGGCCCCTGCCACAGCTCCCGCAGCCACTCCAGGTCGGTGAGGTTCAGCGACGGGTCGAACATCGAGTTGATCAGTTCCTGCACGGTGCCGGACCAGTGCTTGAAGGAGGCGAACGACAGCGGCTCGGTGGTGAGCAGGTTGAACCACCACGCCGGGTGCATCGCGCCGTCGGCGATGGTCTTGAGCGTCAGCTCCGGCGGGATCGTCAGGCCGTTGTGGGCGTCGCGCAGGCGCGCGCCGCCGACCGGCGTGTCGACGGTGAGCATCAGCGCCTCGTAGCCGGCGTCCTGGGCGCGCTGCACCAGCTCGCGGCTGGCCTCGCGGTCGCGCCAGAGGTAGAGCTGGAACCACTTGCGGGAGTTCGGCGCCGCAGCGGCCACGTCCTCGATCGAGGTGGTACCCATTGTGGACAGCGCGTAGGGGACGCCCGCGCGGTCCGCGACGCGGGCCACCGCGGGCTCGCCCTCGTGGTTCATCATGCGTGTGAAGCCGGTGGGGGCGAAGGAGAACGGCAGCTCGGAGCGGCTGCCGAGGATCGTCCTGCTGGTGTCCACCTTGGACACGTCCTGCAGCACGGAGGGGCGGAACTCGACGTTGCGGAAGGCCTGCCGGGCGCGGCGCAGGCTGATCTCGGCCTCGGCGGCGCCGTCGGTGTAGTCGAACACGGCGCGGGGCGTCCGGCGGCGGGCGATGGCCCGCAGGTCGGCGATCGAGTGGGCGGCCGATAGGCGCCGCTCGGTCGTGTTCAGCTGCGGGGGCTTGACCCGCAGCAGCGGACGCAGTTCGGACCAGCGCGGAAGTTGCCGCTTGACCATTCGTGTTCCCTTCTCGCCGTGCGCCGGGGCGCGAAGGGCACATTACCTTTTCGTGGCGGCGGAAAAACCCGTCGAAGACGGGGGAGGGCGCGTCCCGCCCGGACGCGCCCTCCCCCGATCGCGCTCGGTGCTCAGCCGTTCGCGCCGAGCCGCACGACCGCGCCCGTGGCGTTGACCGCGTGGTACTCCAGCAGCGAGCCGGTGCCGGAGAGCACCGGCTTGACCTGCGCCAGTTCGACGGCCTCGGCGGTCGACCCGCTCGTCCCGCCGAACTCGCGCACCGCGTAGTAGTAGATGTTCGCGGTGCCCTTGCAGACCACGTCGCTGCCGCAGACCGAGTACATGTCGGCCTTGAAGTTGTCGTCGACCTTCTTGCGGTCGTCCTCGCCGAACCGGTCCTGCCGCTTGTAGTTGCGGTAGCCGAAGTCGTGCCGCTCGCAGCTGGTGCGGAACTTGTAGCCCAGCGGCTTGTCCGGCGACATCGAACAGCCGTCGGAGGACCAGTCGAGCTGATCCGCGTGGGGCTGCTCGGCGCGGGTTTCGGTGAACGCGTCGAGGGAGAACTCGTACAGGTACTCGTCGGTCACCGCCCGCAGCTGGGTCTGGCTGAGGTCGGCGTGCGCGGTGCCGGCGGTGAGCAACAGCGCGCCGGTTGCCGCGGCGCAGGTGAAGAAGCCACGGCGAGCAGGGGAACGTTCCACGGCTGGTCTCCTCGGAGCCGAACGGATCACTCCCCGTGTTATAGCTGTTGCAGGTGGTGTTCGCGGGACGTTCGGGCATCCGGCACGAGAACGATGACCCCGAATTCGACCGGTCGGGGCGTTATCGGTCGAGTTCAAGGAGCATCCGGGTGTTACCGAGCGTGTTCGGTTTGATGTTGGCGAGGTCGAGGAACTCCGCCACGCCCGCGTCGACGGAGCGGCGCATCTCCTCGTAGACGTCCGGGCTGACCGGGGCGCCGTCGATGGTGCGGAAGCCGTGGCGGCCGAAGAACTCCGTCTCGAAGGTCAGCACGAACACCCGGGTCAGGCCCAGCTCGCGGGCGAGGGCGACGAGCTGGTGCACGAGGCGGTGGCCGATGCCGTGGCCCTTCGCCGCCGGATCCACCGCGACCGTGCGGATCTCGGCGAGGTCTTCCCAGAGCACGTGCAGCGCGCCGCAGCCGACGACGCGGCCGGCGCCGTCCGGCTCGGCGCGCTCGGCGACCCAGAACTCCTGGATGTCCTCGTAGAGGGTGACGAGTTCTTTGGCCAGCAGCACTTCGCCCGCGTAGGCGTCGACCAGGGACTTGATCGTCCGCACGTCGGCGATGCGAGCCCGTCGAATCGTTATCGCCGACGACGCATAGTCATTCATGGGGGCATCGTAGCGTCGCGATCCTGGCGTGGCATGCGCATTCTCCGCGCGTCACGAGCCCAGTCGCAGCAGCATGCGCGTGTTGCCGAGGGTGTTCGGCTTCACGTGCGCGAGGTCCAGGAACTGCGCCACGCCTTCGTCTGGCGAGCGGCGGATCTCGTCGTAGACGTCCGGCGGCACCGGGGTGTCGGCGATCGGCAGGAAGCCGTGGCGGCCGAAGAACTCGGTCTCGAAGGTCAGCACGAAGATCCGCGACAGGCCCAGCTCGCCGGCGGCGGTGACCAGGCCGGCGACGAGCGCGTGGCCGATGCCGCGGCCCTTGGTCATCGGATCGACGGCGACGGTGCGGATTTCGGCGAGGTCTTCCCAGAGCACGTGCAGTGCGCCGCAGCCGACGATCTGGCCTGCCTGTTCCGCGACCCAGAACTCCTGGATGTCCTCGTAGAGCGTGACGAGTTCCTTGCCCAGCACCACTTTCCCCGCGTAGTGGTCGATCAACGCCTTGATCGCGCGGGCGTCGCGGACTCGGGCCGGACGCACCTCGACGAGAGCTGTCATGTTAGGCAAGCCTAACCAACTGCGGGTTCGATTGTTCGGATGGTGGCCGTAATCTTGACCACGGCCGGGGTTTTCGCCCGACGGGCTCGTGCGCAGGGGGCGGCGGCGGGGACGTTACGCTCCTCGCATGTCAACCGAGCAAAATCACCGCCGAGTCGCCATGGTCACGCTCGGTTGCGCCCGCAACGAGGTCGACTCCGAAGAGCTCGCCGGCAACCTGCACGGCCGCGGCTGGGAGCTCGTCGACGCCGACGACGCCGACGTCGTGGTGGTCAACACCTGCGGGTTCGTCGAATCGGCGAAGAAGGACTCCGTCGACACGCTGCTCGCCGCCGCCGACACCGGCGCGAAGGTCGTCGCCGTCGGCTGCATGGCCGAGCGCTACGGCGCCGAGCTCGCCGAGCACATGCCCGAGGCCGACGCGGTGCTCGGCTTCGACCACTACGCCGACCTCGCCGACCGGCTCGACGACGTCGTCGCCGGGCAAGCCATCCAGTCGCACCAGCCGCGGGACCGGCGCAAGATGCTGCCGATCACCCCGGTCGCCCGGCCCGCCGCGGCCGCCGAGGTCTCGGTTCCCGGGCACGGCTGGGTCCCGGCCGCCCGCGCGGTGGCGCGCCGCCGGCTCGACGACTCGCCGGTCGCCGCGTTGAAGCTGGCCTCCGGCTGCGACCGGCGCTGCTCGTTCTGCGCCATCCCGTCCTTCCGCGGTTCCTTCCTGTCCCGGCCGCCGGAGGAGATCCTGGGCGAGGCCGCCTGGCTGGCCGAGCACGGCGCGAAGGAACTGTTCCTGGTCAGCGAGAACTCCACCTCCTACGGCAAGGACATGGCCGACGCGCGGGCGCTGGAAGTGCTGCTGCCGAAGCTAGCCGCCATCGACGGCGTCGACCGGGTGCGGGTGTCCTACCTGCAGCCCGCCGAGACCCGTCCCGGTCTGGTGCGGGCCATCGCCACCACGCCCGGTGTCGCGCCGTACTTCGACCTGTCGTTCCAGCACTCCAGCGAGTCGGTGCTGCGCCGGATGCGCCGGTTCGGCTCCACCGAGTCGTTCCTGGCGCTCATCGAGCAGATCCGCGAGCTCGCCCCGGAGGCGGGCATCCGCAGCAACGTCATCGTCGGCTTCCCCGGCGAGACCGAGGACGACTTCGCCGAGCTGCAGGACTTCCTCACCCGGGCGCGGCTGGACGCCATCGGCGTGTTCGGCTACTCCGACGAGGACGGCACCGAGGCCGCCGGCTTCGACGGCAAGATCGATCCGGACGTCGTCGACGAGCGCGTCGAGAAGCTCTCCGACCTCGTCGACGAGCTGATCGCGCAGCGCGCCGAGGACCGCATCGGCACGGAGGTGCGGGTCCTCGTCGAGCGCGTCAGCGACGAGGAGTGCGCCGGCCGCGCCGAGCACCAGGGACCGGAGGTGGACGGGGAATGCCTCGTCACCGATCCTGGAGAGGTCAACGTGGGTGATGTGCTGCTCTGCCGGGTGGTGGACAGTGAAGGCGTGGACCTCGTGGTGCGCCCGATCGACAGCACGCCCGCGCAGAACAGGCCCGGGGAGCAGCCATGACGGCCGATGGCGCGACGTCCGACTCCGCAGCGGCGAACCCGACCGGGGCGCGGTCCGAACCCGTGCCGCTGGTCAACATCGCCAACATCCTGACCGTCTCCCGGCTCGCGCTGGTACCGGTCTTCCTCGTCGCGCTGTTCTGGGAGGACGGGCACGACACGCTGTGGCGGTGGATCGCCACGGCGGTGTTCGCGATCGCCTCCATCACCGACCGCATCGACGGTGACCTGGCCCGCAAGCGCGGCCTGGTCACCGACTTCGGCAAGGTCGCCGACCCCATCGCGGACAAGGCGCTGACCGGCGCCGCGCTGGTCGGGCTGAGCCTCCTCGGCGACCTCGGCTGGTGGGTCACCTGGGTGATCATCGGCCGCGAGGTCGCCGTCACGCTGCTGCGGTTCTGGGTGATCCGGCACGGTGTCATCGCGGCCAGCCGCGGCGGCAAGGTCAAGACGCTGCTGCAGGCCCTCGCCATCGGCTTCTACCTGTTGCCGCTCGGCGCTTGGGCCGACGTGCCGCGCTGGATCGTGATGGGCGCGGCGCTCGTCGCCACGGTCGTGACCGGGCTCGACTACGTCGTGCGCGCGGTGCGGCTGCGCGCCGCCGGCCGGGCCAAGGTCGGCGCGTGATCGTCGATCAGATCGGGTTGTCGTTATCGCAGGTCGCGGCCTTGATCGAGGCATTGCGGCGGCGCGGCGAGACGGTCGCGACCGCGGAATCGTTGACGGCCGGCCTGGTCTCCGCCGTGCTGACCGACGTGCCCGGGGCCAGCGACGTGGTCCGCGGCGGGCTGATCGTCTACGCGACCGATCTGAAGGCGGAGCTGGCCGGGGTCGATCGCGATCTGCTCGCGGCGCACGGCGCGGTGCACCCGCGGGTCGCGGAGATGCTCGCGGACGGCGCCCGGCGGCGCTGCGGCGCGGACTGGGGCATCGGGCTGACCGGCGTGGCCGGACCCGACCCGCAGGACGGGGTGGCGCCGGGCACTGTGCACCTCGGGTTCGCGGGGCCGGACGGCGCGACGGTGCGGTCGGTGCGCCTCGACGGCGATCGGCACGCCGTGCGGGCTGCGGCCGTTCGGGTGGCGCTGGAACACTTCGCGGGTCTGCTGCGTTGATTCAACGGGGCGCTGTGCGCTGGCAGAAGGCCGCGCCCGGGAACGGTCACCGTGCGTTCGCCCTCGGCGGACTTGTGGACGATCGTTCTCGTTCGGGCCCTCGGATGAGTAACGTAGGTGGCGTTCACGCGTGGTGCACGCGGTAGGCGACGAAGGAAGGGAGGCGCGCGATGACCGTATTGTTGCGGGAGGCGGTCGGTGAACGACTGCGCCGCGCCCGGACCGCACAGTCTCGGACCTTGCGGGACGTTTCGCGCGCTGCCCGGGTGAGCCTCGGATATCTCTCCGAGGTGGAACGGGGCCGCAAGGAGGCGTCCAGCGAGCTGCTCGCCTCGATTTGCGGCGCCCTGGACCTGCCGCTGCCGGAACTCCTGGTCACCGTGGCCGGCGATCTCGACGAGACGCTGGTGGTGCCGTCGGGTGTCGAGCAGGCAACACCGGCGGAGATCGACGGCGGCCGCCTGGTGCCCAGCCTGATCGGCACCGAGCTCTCCGACGCCGAACTGGCCAAGCAGCAGCTGACCGGCGCCGAAGCCAGCGCGGACGCGGAACCGCGCGCCTGCGCGGACCGGCTGCAGCCGATGCTCAGCCAGCGGATCAGCGCGCCGGTGCGCAAGCCCGGCGGCGTAGTGGTGGCTGCGTAGGAGCAAGACCAACCTCGTGAGTGCCGGAGCGGGTATATGCCCGTTTCGGCACTCACGACCGTTTTCGGGGCCCGGTGGCCGGGCGGTGGCGGCTTTCTGGTTCGATCTTGGGTCGTAGCTCCGGGTAAATCCCGGAGAACTACCGTGTTTGGTGGAAGCCGACACGACTACCTGACACGATGGAACCAGCGGGCACGCCCGGTGCGGTCGTGTCGGCATGGGGCAGCCGAGCACAGAAGAAGGCAGGCGGAGGAGATGGCCAACCCGTTCGTGAAGGCCTGGAAGTACTTCATGGCGGCGTTCTCGTCGAAGGTCGATGAGCACGCGGACCCGAAAGTGCAGATCCAGCAGGCCATCGAGGAAGCCCAGAAGCAGCACCAGAGCCTCTCCCAGCAGGCCGCTTCCGTGATCGGCAACCAGCGCCAGCTGGAGATGAAGCTGAACCGGCAGCTCGGCGAGGTCGAGAAGCTGCAGGCATCGGCGAAGCAGGCGCTGGTGATGGCCGACCAGGCGCGCGCCAACGGCGACGAGGCGACCGCGCAGAAGTACGAGGAGACCGCCACCCAGCTGGCCAGCCAGCTGGTCACCGCGGAGCAGGGCGTCGAGGACCTCAAGACGCTGCACGACCAGTCGCTGGGCGCCGCCGAGCAGGCGAAGCAGGCGGTGGAGCGCAACGCGCAGATCCTGCAGCAGAAGATCGCCGAGCGCACCAAGCTGCTCAGCCAGCTGGAGCAGGCCAAGATGCAGGAGCAGGTCTCCGCGTCGATGCGGCAGATGACCGAGATCGCCGCGCCCGGCACCACGCCGTCGCTGGAAGAGGTCCGGGACAAGATCGAGCGCCGCTACACCACCGCGCTGGGCGAGGCGGAGCTGGCGCAGAACAGCGTGCAGGGCCGGATGCTGGAGGTCCAGCAGGCGTCCATCGACGCCGCCGGCGCCAGCCGGCTCGCGCAGCTGCGCGCCTCGATGGGCACCGGGCAGCAGCAGGTGACGGGCGGACAGCAGCAGCAGATCGCCGGCGGTTCGCAGGCTGCCGGTGAGCCTGCGACCCAGCCCCAGCAACAGCAGAATCCGCAAGCCGGCCAAGCCTGAGCGAGCGAGGCGTGAAGTCCCGCAAGCAGGAACTGACGCAGTTGGGCGAGGCCGCGCTGGAACAGATGCGCGGCCCGCTCCTCTCCGAGGTGCGGCGGAGGTTCGCCAACTGGCGCGATCCGCGGGCTCGGCTGCTGCGGCAGCGCAAGCGGACGAAGCGGGCTGCTGCGGGCAGCGCAGCCTCGGCCGGCGTGTTCGGCGCCGGCGCGGCCGCCTCGGCGTCCCTGCCGGAGATGTGGAGCGCGCTGGGCGGCATGGGGGAGTTCCTGCAGTACACGAGCACCGTCGGCCTGGGTGGCCTCGCCGTCATCAGCGGCGTGGGCGCGGTCAAGGTGGGACTGAAGTACCGGCGGCTCATGAGGACGCCGCTGCCCGAGCCGCAGCCGGAGCCCGCGCCGCTGCCCCCGCAGGGGTCGGCGGCGCGGGCTCCGATGCAGCGGTTGCGCGATGCGGAGCAGAGCCTGCGCCATGCGTTGGCGCAGCTGACGTCGGCGGGCGCGGGCAGCGCCGCAGCCGACGCGCGGGCCACCGCGGACATCGCGGCAGCGGAGCTGCGGCGCGTCGCGGAGCGGATCGTCGCCGTGGAGGCGGCGATCCCGCACGCGCCGGAGACGCAGAGGCCCGCGTTGCAGGCTGATGTGCAGCGGTTGCGCGAGGAGCTGGACGAGGGCCTCGACGGTTACGGCGGTCTGGTCGCCGCCGCGGGGCGGGCCGTGGCCGCCAGCGGTGCTCCGGAGCAGAAGTACCTGATGCAGGACGCGACCGATCGGCTGGCCGGGCTCGCGGCCGGATTGCGGGAGATCTTCGGGCCGGACGGGCCCAGCGCGGACCCGCAGCGTCGATCCGCCCAGGACTGACGCGACACGCCGAGCCGATATCACTGCTGGTAGTCGACGTTTTCGTCGATCCGCCGAGCGGGTTGGCTTGATTGTGTGATGCGAAATAGTAATCTTCCCTCTGTCATCACATGCCGTGGCAGGGCCTCGCCCGACCGGGCGGCTCGGGGGAGGACGATGTGGCGTTGTGGACCGTGCACGGCAACGGTCGACGCCTGGTGCGCGATGCCGTGGTGGCCTCCGAGGAGCGGCTCAGCTGGCCGCTGACCATCGGATTCGGACTGCAACACCTCCTGGCGATGTTCGGCACCACGACGCTCGTGCCGCTGCTGACCGGCTTCCCGCTGACGACCACGCTGCTGCTCTCCGGCGTCGGCACCCTGCTGTTCCTGCTGCTCACCCGGAACCGGGTGCCCACCTACCTCGGCGCGTCGGTGGCCTTCGTGGTGCCGTTGGGAGCTGCCGCGGGCGAGGCCGGTGCGAGCCCGGCCGCCCTGCTCGGCGGGATCATGGCGGTCGGCCTGGTGGTGATGGCCGTCGGCGTGGCGGTCAAGGCGCTGGGCGTGCGGTTGCTGGAGTCCGCGATGCCGCCCGTGGTGACGGGCGCGGTCGTGCTGATGATCGGGCTCAGCCTCGCGCCGCAGTCGGTGTCCTGGTTCAGCGAGCAGCGCGTGCCCGCGGCGCTGACGCTCGGCACGATCGTGCTGCTCACTGTCGTCAGCCGGGGCATGGCCGGGCGGGCCGCGGTGCTGATCGGGGTGCTGGCCGGGTGGATCTACGCCGTGCTGGCCGGTGACCTCGTCCCGGAGCGGCTCGACGAGCTGGCCGCCGCGCCCTGGTTCGGGCTGCCCCAGCTGATCGCCCCGCAGGCGCACATCTCGGTGATGCCGTTCGTGCTGCCGCTGGTGATCGTGCTGGTCGCCGAGCACGTCGCGCACCTCAAGGCGGTCGCCGCGATGAGCGGCCGCGACCTCGACCCGTACGTCGGGGACGCGCTGATCAGCGGCGGTCTGGCCACCACGCTGGCCGGCTCGGCGGGCGGGTCGGCGCTGAGCAGCTACGCGGCGAACATCGGGGTGATGGCCGCGACGCGGGTGTACTCGACGGCGGCCTGCCTGGTCGCCGCGGTGGGCGCGATCGTGCTGTCGTTCTCGCCGAAGCTCGGCGCCCTGATCAACACGATTCCGCTCGGCGTGCTCGGTGGCGCGACGCTGGTGCTCTTCGGGCTGCTGGCGCTGGTCGGGGCGCGGATCTGGCTGGACGCCGCGGTGGACTTCGCGGATCCGGTGAACCTGGTGGTGATGGGCACCGCGGTGATCGCCGGGGTCGGCAACCTGACGCTGCAGGTGGGGGAGCTCCGGATCACGGGCCTGGTGTGGGGCTCGGTCGGCATCGTGCTGGTCTACCCGATCCTGCGGAGCCTCGCCGACGCCCGCGACGCGGCCGCCGAAAGCTGACGCCCGAATCCGCGAATCCTTGGGCTGAATTGGCCATGATGTCGGGGATCCCACAGCGAGAAGGCCGCAGCAACTCCCGCAGGGGGACCGCTACCCGCACCGCGACGCAAAGCGAGCCTGGAAACGACCTCTGTCAGGGTTGGCAGTGGGGGCAGTGGTAGGTGACGCGGGCTTCGGCGTCGTCGCCCTGGGTGCCGCGGCGGACCGGGCCGCCGCAGCGCAGGCAGGTGCGCCGGTCGTAGACCCAGTGCCGCGCGCCGCGCCGCAGGCTCTTGGTGGTGGACTGCTCGGGGTGCCAGGCGTTGCGCAGCAGCAGTTCCCGGCACAACCGCACCGCGCGGGCCGCGTCGATCTCCGCGACGGGCGTCCACGGCGAGCGGCCCAGCAGGAAGCACACCTCCGTCTTGTAGATGTTGCCGACCCCGGCCATCACGGTCTGGTCCAGCAGCGCCCGGCCGAGTTCCCGGTCCGGGTCGGCGGTCAGCCGCCGGATCGCCTCGGTCGCGTGCCCGTCGTCCCACGCCGGGTCGAGCAGGTCCGGCCCGAGGTGGCCGATCAGCTCGGATTCCGCCGAGGTCGGCAGCCAGCGGAGGTCGTGCAGGTTGAACCCGACCGCCACCCGGTCGGCCGTGCCCAGGACGGCCCGGGCCTGGTGCGCCGGCCGCCGCCACCTGGTGCCGGGGGAGTAGAGGTGCCAGGCGCCGTCCATGCGCAGGTGGTTGTGCAGGGTGTGGCCGTCGTCGAAGCGGATCAGCAGGTGCTTGCCCGCCGGGCGCACTTCGCGCACCCGCCGGCCGTCGAGATCCAATGTGGACAGACGGGGGTGCCGCAGCTCGCCGCGGGTCAGTACCTGCCCGGCCAGCGCCTCGTGCAGCCGGTGGCAGGTGAGGAAGACCGTGTCGCCTTCGGGCAGGGCTCGCTCACCCCTCGGCTGCCAGCTTCAGGCCGAGGCCGATCAGCACCGTCGCGGTGATCCGGTCCAGCCAGGCGCGCACCCGCTGCCGCTGGAACAGCGCGCGGGCCCGGCCGGCGAGCCACACCAGCGCGGTGGACCACAGCAGCCCGATGGTGATGTGCGTCGCCACGAGCAGCGGGCCCCAGGCGAACGCCGCCGCCCCGGGCGGCAGGAACTGCGGCAACAGGCTGACGTAGAACACACCCACCTTGGGGTTGAGCAGGTTCGTGACCATCCCCGAGCGCAGCGCGCCGAAAGCGGTCAGCGCCACCGGCTCGACCGGGACGTCGTCGGCCTGCAGAACCCTGTTGCGGGGCAACGACTTCCACAGCGCCGAGCCGCCCAGCCAGAGCAGGTAGGCGGCGCCCGCCACCCGCACGATGTCGTAGGCCACCTGGGAGGCGGTGAGCAGCGCGGTCAGGCCCGCGATGCTCGCCGTGCCCCAGATCAGGCAGCCGAGGTTGATCCCGAGGAACGTCGCCACCCCGACGCGGCGTCCGCCGAGCAGCGAATGCCGCAGGATCAGCATCGTGTCCAGGCCGGGCGTCAGGACACCGATCAGCGCGACGAAGACGAACGTCAGGAACAACGTCGTGGTCATTCGGCACCGTCCAGCACTTCGTCGTCGTCGGGCTCGGCGCGGCGCGGTCGGCCGGCGCGCAGCGTGCGGGCCAGCACCAGGTTGAACGCCAGCGCGACCTCCCGCGCTCCCGGCGTGCCCCACTGGTGGATCGGCATGCACGCCCCTTGCGCCTGCTGCACGGCCAGCCGATCGGGCAGCGCGACCGGCAGCACCAGCGGGCCGAAGATGTCCCGCAGCTCGTCGATGCGGAACTGGTGCTCGTGGGAGCGCGGCCGAACCCGGTTGACGATGACGCCGAGCGGCTGCAGGTCCGGGTTGGTCGACTGGCGCTCGGCCTGCACCGCCTCGAACGCCCGCTGCACGCCGGAGACCGCGAAGATCGTCGGCTCGGTGACCAGCAGCGCGCGATCGGCGGCGATCAGCGCGGAGCGGGTCAGCCGCCCCAGCGACGGCGGGCAGTCCAGCAGCACCAGCTGGTACGGCAGCTCGCCGTCGGCGATCAGGCCGTCCAATTCGGACAGTGCCGTGGTGAGGCGGGACAGGTGCTCGCCGTCGCCGTGCTGGCCGTTGTGGCTCTCGGCGTCCTCGGAACCGACCAGGACGTCGACCTCTTCGCCCCAGGAGCTGCCGGTCACCGCCGCCCGCAGCACCTCCGGGCTCGGATCGGCCAGGACGTCGCTGAGACCCTTGGTGGTCTCCTCCGGCTCCAGGCACGCGGTCGCGTTGCACTGCGGATCGAGGTCGACGACCAACGTCCGAACCCCGCGGCGCATGGCGGCCGAGGCAAGCCCGAGCACCACGGTCGTCTTGCCCACGCCACCCTTGAGACTCAGCACTGCCACCGTCTGCACGGGTCGTAGCCTACGGAACCGGGGACCGTCCCAGAACTGCTCCCTGAAACTTGATCAACGCCAGTGGTGCGGGTGGCGGAACGGATTCTGCGGAATGCCGCCGGGGATCCGCCGATCCGCACTCCGGTGAAACCCGCCCGCGATCCCGCATTACGCTGCTCACCATGAGATCCGACGCCGTCCACCAGGTGCTGGAAGCCGAACTCGACGCTGCGCGGCGGCGACGCGGCGGGCGCCCGCCGCGGGTGCTCGACGTCGGTGGCGGCAGCGGCGTGTGGGCCGTGCCGCTGGCTTCCGCGGGCTGCTCGGTGACGGTGGTCGATCCGAGCCCGAATGCGTTGGCGATGCTCCAGCGCCGGGCCGTCGACGCAGGCGTGGCCGACCAGATCACCCCGCTGCAGGGCGATACCGACGCGTTGTCGGCGCTCAGCCCGGAAGGCGGCGCCGATCTCGTGCTGGCGCACGGGCTTCTGGAGGTCGTCGACGACGTCGAAGCGGCGGTGTCGGCGCTGGCCGAGGCCACCGCACCCGGTGGTGCGGTGTCGGTGCTGGCGGCCAACCGGTACGCCGCGGTCCTGGGCTGGGCGCTGGCCGGCCGGCTCGCCGAGGCGCTGCAGCTGATCCAGGACCCGAACGGGCGGCTCGACGAGGCATCGGACACCCTGCAGCGGCGGTTCGACACCGACGGCCTGCGCGAGGTCCTGACGGGTGCCGGATTGGCCGTGGAGCTGATCCAGGGACAAGGCGTGCTCAGCGACCTGGTGCCCGGCTCGGCGCTGGACAACAACCCCCGGGCGGCCGACACGATGGCCGAGCTGGAGCGGGCGGCGGCACGCCGAGCGCCGCTGCGCGACATCGCGACCCGGCTCCACGCCATCGCGCGCCGACCGGCCTGACGTCGCCGTTTCCGCCAGGCGTGGCGGCGCGGTGCGGATCGATCACTGCCCCGAGGGGATGATGTCGGCAACCTCGCACAGTTCCGGTGCCGGGACCGGGTAGTACTCGCGTGCCGGGAACCGTATCCTCAGGGGTGACGCCCCCAAGCGTTCGCCGGTCCCCAGCCTATGTGGGCAAAAGCCCACCGGGTCTCCGGCGCCACTGAGAGACCTGTGCCGGAGGAGGAGTCATGCCACTCTCCGAGCACGAGCAGCGACAGCTCGAACAAATCGAGCGCGCGCTCTACGCCGAGGACCCCAAGTTCGCCTCCACCGTGCGCGGAGGACGGCTGCATCGCCCATCCAGACGTCGGCGGCTGCAGGGCATCGCCGTCTTCGTCCTGGGGTTGGCCCTGCTGGTAATCGGTGCGGTGATCCCGGCCCTCAGGCCGGCCGACATCCCCGTGTTGAGCGTGGTCGGCTTCCTCGTGATGTTCGGCGGAGCAGTGATCGTCCTGTCCGCGTTGCGCGGTGGCGGGGACGACATCGAGTCGGGACTGGAGAACGGCGGTGGTGGTCGGCCGAAGCGGGGCGCGGACCGCAGCAAGCCCGGACGCAGCTCCTTCACGCAGCGCATGGAGGAGCGTTTCCGCAAACGCTTCGATCAATAGCGGCTGATCGACCCGGAGATCGCCGCCGGTTCCGCACCACGAAGCGGAACCGGCGGCGATCTCCGCTATGCGCGCACTTTCACGACGGCCGGTCTCTGCGGCCGTCGCAGGGGAAACCTCGCGCCGATTTCGCGCGAAGTCGGCGGTCTCCACGCCTGCCGATTGGCGATTTCGCGCGAAATCGCCAACCCTCGCCACAGGGCTTCGTCGCTGCAGAGGCAGATTCCTGACGTCGCGGCACCACATCACGCCGGGGCAACCCAAAAGGTTTCCGCGCGTTGCTCCGGGTCAGCGGTTGGCTTGGCGGAGCTCCAGCACAGAGCGGGGGAACAGGCGCGAGCGCCAGTCCAGCGGCGCCGTGCGACGGAGGCTGTCCAGGACGCCGCGCAGCGTCTCCGGGAGCGTCGCCTCCGGCTCCTGCCCCGGTGGTGCGTACCACTCCCGCTCCACCGCCACCACCAGCGCTCGCATCGCCTTGGCACCGGACTCGTCCAGGCCGTGGCGCTCGATCAGCCCCGTCGCGACGCGGCGCGCGGTATCGGCGGCCGCCGGCCGCGTGCCCCGGTCCTGGAACTCGTCCAGCACCTCCCGCCACGCGATCCCCGCGGCGCCCTCCGCGCCTTCGGCGACCGCGCGCAGCCGTCGCCTCCGGCGGATCTCCCGCACCGCGGCCGGCGCCGCTAGCAGCACCGACGCCAGCACCAGGACGCCGATCACGACCGGCCACGGGTTCGAGCTCTCCGCCTCGCGCGGTGCCCGGGGGGTACCGACGTCCGCGCCGTCCGGGTGCTCCGACCCGGGCACCGAGCCTGCGGTGGGCGGCGTGCTCGGCTGGGGCTGGCCGGGCTGCGGCGCCGGTTGCTGAGCCTGGTTCAACTCGCCGCCGAGGAACTCCGGCAGCGCGGCCCGGCCGTCGCTCAGCGGCGTCGGGTCGAAGGTCTGCCAGCCCCAGCCGGGGAAGTACGCCTCGACCCAGGCGTGCGCGTCCTCGGTGGTGATCACCCGCTCGTCGCCGTCGCGGTAGCCGGGGGTGAAGCCGATCGCCACCCGGGACGGGATGCCGACCGAGCGCAGCAGCACCGCCATCGACGAGGCGTACTGCTCGCAGAACCCGCGCTTGCCGCGGAACAGGAAGTCGGACAGGGCGTCGCCGCCGGTCGACGGGGCCGTCTGCAGGTCGTAGCGGAAGCCGTTGGCCGGGTCGGTGAAGTAGCGGTTGAGCGCGACCGCCTTGTCGAAGTCGGTGGGCGCGTTCGCGGTGAGCCGCCTGGCCAGGTCGGCCACCTGCGGCGGGATTCCCGCGGTGTCCAGGTACGCGGGCGCGATCGGCGCCGGGCCGTGGGCCTGGCGCAGCTGGTCCGGCGTCGGCCGCTGGACGAGCAGCTGCTCGACGTAGGGGCGGCTTTCCTGGTTGGTCTGGGTGAACACGATCCCGGCGGCCGGGTCGTAGCGCCAGTTCGTGCCCATCCCCGAGACGAACAGCGGGACGCCGAACACCGGCAGCCACGGGTCGCGGTAGCCGATCGGCTGGATCTCGACCCGTTCGTAGTCGCCGAGCATGATGTCCGTGCCGTCGGGCAGCGCGAGCTTGGCGTTGGCGTCGACGCCCTGGGTGAGGCCCTCCAGCTCCCAGCCGCGCTCCGGGTCGAACTTCCGCAGCGTCATCGCCCGCAGGTAGGTGTCCTGCCGCAGGCCGCGGACCCGGAACAGCTCGACGACGCGGTCCCGGTTGAGCTGGCCGCGCAGCGAGGTGAACGGCTGCAGCCCGATGCCGTCGGTGCCGCTGAACTGCTCCGGCACGGATCCCGGCAGCCGGCCCTCGGTGCCGACGCCGGTGAACACCACGCCCGTGAGCACCGCGATCACCCCGGCGGTTCCGGCGATCGTGGCGGTGGAGCGGCCGAACACGGTGTGCGCGACCTGGTTGCGGTCCTCCTGCCGCCGCCACCTGCGGTGCTGGCCGCCCGAGGCCAGCAGCACGGCGTAGCCCAGCGCGCCGGCGGTGAAGGCCCACCCCGGCAGCATGTCGTCGGCCAGCGACGCCGGGACGGCGAACACGCACAGCAGCACCAGCCCGGCCACCGCCGGGCTGCGGTAGGCAACCACGATGACGTCGACCGCCAGCGCGACCAGCCCCAGGCCGAGGCAGACCATCAACTGCAGCGCCGGTTCGGCGGGCACCGGCGGCACCCCGGTCCGCACCAGGTCGCCGGACTCGGCCAGCAGGCGGCCGAGCTCCCCGAGGGCCGCCGGGCCGGGCAGCACGCCGAGCACCGCGCTCTCGGCGAACTGCGCGGTCAGGACCACCAGCAGGCCGAACAGCTGCGCGAGCACGGTCAGCGGCAGCGACCACCGGACCCGGCGGCACAGCGCCCCGATGACCGCGATCACCAGCACAGTGATCATCGTGGGGAAGACCCACCGGCTGTCGGCCAGCACGCCGGCGAACGCCGTCGACGCGCACAGCACGGCCAGCGCCGCGGCCGCGGTCGCCACCAACGACATTTCGATGGCCGCCGTCATCCGGTTCGCGGTCACGTCGCGACCTCCGATTCCGGTGCGGTCGTCTCCCGGCAGAGCCGCTGCCAGGCGTCGGAGGTCGCGACCTCCGGGCCGTCCACGACGACCACCGTCCAACCGGCCGCGCGCAGCCGCCGGGCGGTCTGCTGCGGATCGAAACCTCCGCCGTTCTCCCCGTTCCAAGCGCCGACGTCGAGCAGCAGCGCGAGACTACGAGTCTCTTGTGGACGGAGCTTGGTCAGCTCGGTGACCGCCGCGGTGGTCGTCTCGCCGAGGACCGCGATGAGCTCCTGCCCGCTGCCCGGGTCGCGGGTGGCCACCAGGTCGCGCTGCGGCGAACTGCGCACCGCGGCCAGCGCGTCCAGCACCGCGTCGTCGTCGTGCCCGCCGTCGGACGGCCCGGCGCCGCCGGTCAGCACCTGCCCGTCCTCGGTGACCAGCCGGACCTGCTGGCCGTTCTGGTGCAGGTGCAGGCAGATGCTGGCCGCCGCGGAGATCGCCCACTCGACGCTGCTGCGCGCGCCGCTGCCCCGGTGGGCTGCCGAACGCCGGTCCAGCAGCACCGTGACGCCGCCGTGCCAGGGCCGTTCCTCGACCCGCACCATCAGTTCGTCGCGGCGCGCGGTGGACTTCCAGTGCACCCGCCGGATGTCGTCGCCGTGCCGGTACTGCCGCACCATCGTGTCGTCATCGCCGTGCCCGGAGCGCAGGCGGGTCGTGCCGTCGTCGCCGGTGCCCAGCCCGGAACCGGCGGGCAGCCCGGTGAGCCGGAACACCCTCGGCACCGCCACCAGCCGGTTGCGGCCGGCGAGCTCCCGTTCGAACTCGGAGAGCCCGAAGGGGTCGTTGATCCGGGTGCGCAGCGGCCCGATGTGGTGGATGCCGCGCAGCGTCGGCGTCACCGAGTACTCCAGGATCGTGCCGCCGTGCCGGGGCGCCGCGTCCAGCCGGAACCGCGGCCGCCCGCCGAGCGCGTGCGGGGTGTTGTCCTCCAGCACCAGCCCGTCGACCGGGAGCCGGCCGCTGCCGGTGACGTGCAGCTGGATGCTCGCCTCGGTGCCGACCGGGACGCGCGGCTGCACCACATGCCGCCGGGCCGCGATGCCGAACCGGGTGCGGCTGGCGAGCACCAGCGCCAGCAGCGGCAGCGCGATCACGAACGCCGACACCCGCAGGAGGTCCCGCTCGTCCAGCACGAGCGCGCAGATGCCGGCGGCCACGCCCGCCGCCAGCAGGCAGCGCCCGCGGATGGTCAGCCCCGAGAGCACGACTACCCGCGTTCGCCGTCGCTGTCGCCGCGCGGCACCGGGATCCGGTTGAGCAGCTGCCGCACCAGGTCCGTCGCCGAGCGGCGCGACGCGCGGGCCTCGCTGGTCAGCACCAGCCGGTGGGCCAGCACCGGGACGGCGATCGCCTGCACGTCGTCGGGGACGACGAACTCGCGACCGGACAGCGCGGCCTGCGCGCGGGCGGCGCGGACCAGCTGCAGGGTCGAGCGGGGCGAGGCGCCCAGCCGCAGCTCGGGCAGCTGGCGCGTCGCCGTCACCAGGTCGATCGCGTAGCGGCGGATCTCGGTGGACAGGTGCACCCGGCGCACGGCCCGCAACAAGGCCTGCACCTCGCCGCCGTCGGCGACGGGGCGCAGGTCGCGCAGCGGGTCGTGCCCGGCGTGCTCGTCCACCATCGCCAGCTCCGCCTTGGCGTCCGGGTAGCCGATCGACACCCGGGTCGTGAAGCGGTCGCGCTGCGCCTCGGGGAGGGCGTAGGTGCCTTCCATCTCGATCGGGTTCTGGGTGGCGATCACCATGAACGGCGCGCTGAGCCGGTAGGTCTCGCCGTCGACGGTGACCTGGTTCTCCTCCATGCACTCCAGCAGCGCCGACTGGGTCTTCGGCGAGGCCCGGTTGATCTCGTCGCCGACGACGATGTTGGCGAACACCGGGCCGGGCCGGAACTCGAAGGACTCGGTCTGCCGGTTGTAGATGGACACGCCGGTGATGTCGCTGGGCAGCAGGTCCGGGGTGAACTGGATCCGGCTCACCGAGCAGTCGATGGACCGAGCCAGGGCCTTGGCCAGCGAGGTCTTGCCGACCCCGGGCACGTCCTCGACGAGCAGGTGGCCCTCGGCGAGCATGGTGACCAGCGCCACCCGCACCACCTCGGGCTTGCCCACCAGGACCTGCTCGACGTTGGCGGCGATGCGCTGGATGGTGCCGTGCAGCCGGTCGATGCTCGGTGCGGGCTCGGTGCCGGCCGGCGCGGCGCCGGACAGCTGGGCTTCAGGCGTCACGCCACCTCCTGCGTGTTGCGGCGCGGCAGCACGCCGGAACGGTCGCGCATGCGAACCTCCAAAGTCTGCGGCCGGCGGGTGGCTGTCGCGGTCCGCGCCGGCATCGCCCGGCAAAGCGGAAACGATCACCTGATCGAGACCGGCGGGCACGTGCAGTGTGCCAAACCGGCGGTGCCCGGCGGGACACCCGCACCGAACCTCGCCGCGGGCGGCGGACCGCCTCGCCCCACTTCGCCCCACCGGGCTCGCGCCACCGGCCGGCCACCGGTGCCCGGTCGGGCGGTTCCCGAGCATAACCGCGCGCTCTGACGGGTTGATCAAGGTCGGGCCGGCGTTACCCCCCACTTCGCCGCCACGCTGTGCTACCAGGGCAAACGGGGCCAATCCTGCCGGGGGAACCGGGGCAACTCGTGTTGACGGTGGAGTGAAGTGGGGTAGTGTGGGGGAAGGTGGGGCTAACGGGGGTCCTGCCGCTTGAAGTGGGGCACCGCTCGAAGTGGGGCGCCGTTTCAGGTGGGCACTGCTTCCGATGGCCATCGGGTTTGGCGACCAGCGGGAGCACCGGCTCGGAGGCCGTTCGGGGAGTGGGCGGCGCCGGGGCGGTCCGGGGTCGTCGTGCGGGCGGCCTGGGTGGGGAGGTGGACCGGGATGTTCCTCGGCACCCACCACCCGAAGCTCGACGACAAGGGGCGCTTGACGCTGCCGGCCAAGTACCGGGAAGCATTGGCGGGGGGGTTGATGGTCACCAAAGGACAGGACCACTGCCTCTACGTCTTCCCGCGCGACGAGTTCGAGCAGATGGCGCGCAAGGTCGCCGAGGCGCCGTTCACCAACGAGGCGGTCCGCGCCTACCAGCGGTACCTGTTCGCCGGCACCGACGAGCAGCAGCCCGACGGGCAGGGGCGGATCAAGATCGCGGCGGAGCTGCGGCGCTACGCCGGGCTGGCCAAGGAGTGCGTGGTCATCGGCGCGATCAACCGCCTGGAGATCTGGCACTCGGAGAGGTGGCAGAGCTACCTCGACGAGCACGAGGAGGGCTATGCGAAGGCGCAGGAGGAGGTGTTGCCCGGCGTGTTCTGAGCGTTTCGCCGACCGGCGGGGCGGGAGTTGACGGCAAGGGACCCGGGTTTCGTGAGGCCTCGGTCCGCTCGGCTATCGCATGCCTGGTGCATCTTCCCCGGCACCAGGACGCGACGGGCGGGCGGGGACCTGACGGGATCCGGAAAACCAGGGGGCTTACCGAAGATCGCCACGCGCCGTTCGCGCGTGGCGATCGGCGGTATTTCGACCGCGGTGTCGAACCGGAACGGGGCACGCGGGAAGGGAGGGACCGCCGTGGCCGAACAGCGGCATGATCAGGGCGGATCCGCCCGCGACAAGCACGTTCCCGTGCTGCTCGACCGGACGCTGGAGCTGCTCGCGCCCGCGCTGTCCCGCGAGGGGGCGGTGGTCGTCGACGCCACGCTCGGCATGGGCGGGCACTCCGAGGCGATGCTCGCCGCGCACCCCGGGCTGACGCTGGTCGGGCTGGACCGCGACACGGACGCGCTGCGGCTGGCCGGTGAGCGGCTCGCGCCCTACGCCTCCCGGATCCACCTGGTGCACGCGGTGTACGACGAGTGGGCCGACGTGCTCGCCGACCTCGGACTGCCCGAAGTGGACGGTGCGCTGTTCGACCTCGGGGTGTCCTCGCTGCAGCTGGACGAAACCGCCCGCGGCTTCGCCTACGCGCACGACGCCCCGCTGGACATGCGGATGGACCCGGGCGCGCCGCGCACCGCCGCGGACGTGCTCAACACCTACAGCGCGGACGAGCTGGCGCGGGTGCTGCGGACCTACGGCGAGGAGAAGTTCGCGGGCAAGATCGCCGCGGCGATCGTCCGGGAACGCCAGAAGGAGCCGTTCACCAACAGCGCGCGGCTGGTCCAGCTGCTCTACGACACCGTGCCGGCGGCGAGCCGGCGCACCGGCGGGCATCCGGCCAAGCGCACCTTCCAGGCGCTGCGCATCGAGGTCAACGCCGAGCTCGACGTGCTGGACCGCGCACTCCCGGCGGCGCTGGACTCGCTGGCCGTGGGCGGTCGGATCGTGGTGATGTCCTACCACTCGCTGGAGGACCGGATGGTCAAGCGGGCCTTCGCTGACCGGACGAAGTCGCGCACCCCTGTCGACCTGCCGGTGGAACTGCCGGGCCACGGACCGGAATTCCGGTTGCTCACCAGGGGCGCCGAGCTCGCCGGTGAGCAGGAGATCGAGGCCAACCCCAGGGCCGCGTCGGTGCGGCTGCGAGCCGCGGAGCGGGTCGGCCGGGGGAACGCATGAGTAGCCCTGTGTCAACCCGAGTCCTCCTCAACCGCACCTCAGGGGAACGTGACGCGAACCAGCCACAAGAAACTGCGAAACGCGGGATTGCGCCGAACGCAACCACAACTGTGAAACGCGGAGAGGCGGAACTGCCATGAGCGGCAAGGCGAGGGAGGCGAGATGACTGCACCTACGCGTGCCGGCAAGAAAGCCGCTTCGCGGGCGGGTTCCGCCGAGCGAACGCAGCAGGTCGCCCAGAAGACTGCGCAAAAGAGCAGCCAGAAGAAGTCGGGGCAGAAGCCCACCCAGAAGTCCGGGCAGAAGACGAGCGAGAAGCCGCGGACGCGGTCCGCCGCGGCCGAGCGCGCCTATGCGCGTCGCGAGGAGCGGCGGGACCGGTCGGCGCGGGAGCCCGCCGACCGGCGGCCGCGCCAGCTGCGGCAGGGCGTGGAGGAGCGGCGTCCCGCGGCGAAGCCGAAGCCCAAGGCGAAGGCGAAGCAGCTGCACGAGCGGGTTTCGCTCGCGCGGTTGCCGCTGGTGGTCGTGGTGATGGCGGTGCTGGCCACCGGGCTGGCCGCGACGTTGTGGCTGTCCATCGCCGCGGTCAGCGGCAGCTACCGGCTGCAGCAGGGCGAGGACCAGATCAACGCGCTGAACGAGCGCAAGGAGCAGTTGCTGAGCGAGGTCAGCTCGATGGGCGCGACGCCGGAGATCCAGCGTCGCGCGGAGGAAGCCGGCCTGCGGCAGGCGCCGTCCCCGGCCCGCCTCGTCCAGCAACCGGACGGCTCGGTGACCGTCATCGGTGAGCCGAAGAAGGTCACCGCGGCACCGCCGCCCGCTCCGCCGCAGCCGCCGGCGGAGCAGCCGCAGGCCGGGCAGCCTCCGGCGGCGGGGGGCCAGGCGCCGCAACAGCCTCCCGCGGACCAGCAGGTCGCGCAGGCGGGCCGCTGATGGCCCGAGGGTCGACCAGCGGCGTTCGGCGGCGCACCGCGCGCACGAACGTGGCCGGCAGCAACCGGCGGCTGCTCGTCGGCCGGTTGCTGTTGGTGATCGCTTTGGTGCTCACCGGCGGCAAGCTGATCCAGGTGCAGGGGTTCGAGGCCAGCGCCCTGTCCGAGAGGGCGCAGGCGCAGCGCGCGGCCAAGCAGATCATCCCGGCCGAGCGCGGATCCTTCACGGACCGCAGCGGGAACGTGCTCGCGTTCAGCGGTGAATCGCGGCAGCTCTACGCCAACCCGAACCAGCTGACCAAGACCTTCGACGAGGAGCACGCGAAGAACCCCGCGAAACCCACTTCGGAGCAGTACAAGCGGGAGATCGCCCGCTACATCGCGCAGGTGCTGCCGGGGGTGATCAGCGAGCAGGAAGTGCTGGACGCGCTGTTCAAGGACGCCGGGTTCACCTACTTCGGCCCGCCGATCGATCCGAGCCAGGCGCGGCTGATCACCGAACAGTACCCGCACATCGGGGCCGAGTACCGGGCGACCCGCGAGTACCCGGCGCGCGACGTGGGCTCGAACATCATCGGTGCGGCGAACTGGCGGCCGGATGAGCGGAAGGTCAAGGGGCAGATGGGTCTGGAGGCCTCGATGGACCCGCTGCTGGCCGGCACCGCCGGTGAGAAGGTCTCCGACACCGCGAGGGGTTCGAGCCTGGTCATCCCCGGCACCGAGCGGGAGCTGAAGGCGGCGGTCCCGGGCTCCGACGTGCAGCTGACCATCGACTCGGACCTGCAGTTCATGCTGCAGCGCCAGCTCGCCGACTACGCCCGTGCGGCACAGGCCAGGAGCGCCAGCGCGGTGGTGCTGGACGCCAAGACCGGCGAGATCTACGCGCTGGCCAACGACAAGGCCTTCGACCCGGGCGCCTCGTCGTGGGGCGACAGCCCGGACAGCAACCCGGCGGTGACCACGCCGTTCGAGCCGGGCTCGGTGGGCAAGGTGATCACCGCGGCCGGGGCGATCGAGAACGGCATCGTCAAGCCGGACACCGTGCTGCAGGTGCCGGGCTCCATCAAGGTCGCCGACCGGACCGTCGGCGACGCCTGGCCGCACGGCACGCTGCCGCTGACCTTCACCGGCGTGCTGGGCAAGTCCTCCAACGTCGGCACGCTGATGGTCGCGCAGCAGCTCGGCGAGGACCGGTTCTACGACCTGGCCAAGAAGTTCGGGCTGGGCCAGGTGACCGGCAGCGGCCTGCCGGGTGAGAGCGCGGGCAGCCTGCCGCCGCGCCAGTCCTGGTCCGGGTCGACGTTCGCGAACCTGCCGATCGGCCAGGGCCTTTCGATGACGGTGCTGCAGATGGCGGGCATGTACCAGGCGATCGCGAACGACGGGGTGCGGGTGCCGCCGCGGATCATCGCGGCGGAGACCGGGCCGGACGGCACGCGCGTGGAGCGACCGCGCCCGGAGGGCGTGCGGGTGGTCAGCCCGGAGACGGCGCACACGGTTCGGGACATGCTGCGCTCGGTGGTGCAGAACGGGCCGGGGCGCGAGCAGGACGGCACCGGGCCGGGTGCCGCCTTGCCGGGCTTCCAGGTCTCCGGCAAGACCGGGACGGCGCAGCAGGTCGACCCGGCCTGCCGCTGCTACAGCCAGTCGAAGTACTGGATCACCTTCGCCGGGATGGTGCCCGCGGACAACCCGCGCTTCGTGGTGGGGCTGATGCTGGACCAGCCGGCGTACGGGACGCAGGACGGGTCGTCGGCGGCGCCGCTGTTCAACGAAGTCGCGTCGTTCCTCACCCAGCGCTACCAGATCCCGCCGTCCAAGGAGCAGGCGCCGATCCAGACCCTCCAGGTCCCCTGACGGCGCTCGGCGTCAGACGGTTTCGTCTCCCTGGAAAGAGTGGCAGCACTGGAGCGGCTAGCTGCGAGACCTGCTGGCATTCGAGCAAGTAGCTCGGCTACTTACGTCCAAGGAACTGGGGCGAATAGAAGGACGGGACAACTGTGGCGCGCGCCTCTCGGTCAGCAGACACTGCTCGAGAGGCGCCCCATCTCTGATGCGTGATGGTGCCCCAGGCGCGGTCCTACATGGCTCGAAAATCGCCGTAGACTATCCCCGCGACGATGTGTCGTCGTAGAGGAAGGTCCAGCTGGGGTTGGTGGATATGAAGAAGCACGGCTGGACTCGGCTGTAGTAGCGCAAAAATTCGGTGCGCACGACGAGGCACTCGTGCTCGGTCTGGTAAACGTTGGGGTGGACCCATGCCGCATGTGCTTCAGTATTTGACGTCAGACTGATTCCTGTGACCGCAACGGCAACTGCTGCGGCTCCTGTGATCTTACGGGCAATGTTTCGCATCTTTGTTGCTCCCCTTTGGTTGAACCAATGACGTGGCAAATTCTTGCACACGAGGGAGGTTTCGTAGGGAGTTTTCGATGCTTCTCCTCCTTTGTTGGTGTTTGCGCTCATCGCCAGGCCTGGAGGCTCGGTTTTGCCACGGGTGCGACCCGCGCGCGGGGTGATCACGTACGCGGCCAGGTGTTCGGTGGTAAGGAACCCGAGCAGCGTGCGCCGATAATCGACCAGCATGATCAGCGCTTCCTACGGCGCGAACCGCTCGGTGATGCCGCGGATGATGGTCCGCAGCAACGTGGTCCGGACGGATCCGCGCTCGCCGGTGGGAACCGGTACGGCAACTCCGTCGGCAGCAGCCGCACCGGCGGCGCCGAGTATCCGCGCCAGCCGGACCGCACGCGGTCGACCAGGTCCGCGACGGCGTCGGCGTGGCTGTCGCGGTAGACCCCCTGCGCCGGTCGGGGCCACCGCCCCTTCTCCCGGGCGGCTTCCACCAGGGTGTCCAGCTTCGCGCCGTCCACCCGGGGTAGCGCGGTGCGGAAGTCTCCAGCGATGGCAATCAGATTCGGTAAGCCGACGGGGCCTTGCCGCGCATTTCGGCCAGCGTGGTTTCGAGGAGGCTGGTTTCGGGCTCGCCGCCGGACACGTATGCCGTCTTGAACCGCTTGATGCCGTCGGGGGTGCGCAGGTATCCGACGCCGGGCTCTGGCGGCAGGTCGCAGGCGTCGGACACTCCGATCGCTGCGCGGGACTCGGCCGCGCTGAAGGTCCTCAGCGCGATGCGGTAGGACAGCTTTCTCCAGAAGGGGTGCCACTTCTCGTCGTCGGCCCGTTGCGAGGCCAGCAACATGCGGACGCCCAACGAGCGGCCCGTCCGGTGGATCGTCACCAGCGTGTCGATGAAATTCGGCTGTTGCGCCAGCATCCCGTCGAGCTGTTCGAGGATCACGAACAGCATCGGCAACGGCTCCTGGCAGCGCTGGTCGCCGGATTCTCGCATCTGGCGGTATTCCCAGATGTCCCTCGCGCCCACGCCGCTCAATGCATCCATCCGGCGCTTCAACTCGCCGTTCAGCGTTTCCTGGAACCTGCCGAGCAGGTCGTCGGAGATCAAGGCGGGGGAGGTGGCCGAGACGTGCGGCGCGTTCTTGAAGTGGCGGAACGTCGCGCTGCCCACGTAGTTGGCCAGCACGAAGTTGACGTCGGTCGGCGGATGCGTGGTCATCAGGCCGAGGACGATGGTGCGCAGGAGCTCCGACTTGCCAGAGCCAGCGGCGCCGATGATCAGGCCGTGCGGCCCGATTCCGCCGAGTTCGGCTTCCTTGAGGTCGAGCTCGAACGGATTCCCGGCTTCGTCCACCCCGATCGGGATCCGGTAGAGGTCCTCGATCGGGCGCGGCGCCCACGCTCGGTCGACGTCGAAGCCCGGCCCCAGGTTCAACAGGTCAGCGGCCAAGTTCGGCGGTGCCTCGGGCGGCAGGATCTGTCGCGCCGAAGGGGCTTCGTCGCGCATCGCTGCCAGGGTGGTTGCGAGCAGCCCGTTCTCGGAATCGCTTTGGGGCACGGTCGCGGTCTTGAACTGCTCGATGTTGTCCGGAGTGCGCAGATATCCGCGGCCGGTGCCGGTCGGTATTTCGCTGGCGTCGGGGATTCCGATCACCATGCGCGACTCGTCGGCGTTGAAAGTCCTCAGCGCGACGCGGAAGGGCAGGAACGGTTCGAGAGATCGCAGATCGCCCTGTTCCAGCCGGTGCGAGGCCAGCAGCATGTGGACGCCCAGAGAACGTCCCAACCGCCCGATCCGCACCAGGATCTCCACGAAGTCCGGCTGTTCTTCCAGCACTCTGCGGAATTCGTCGATGACCACGAAGAGGGCAGGCAGCGGTTCCTGGCAACGCTGATCGCCGGACTCCCGCATCTGCCGGTATTCCCAGAAGTTCTTCGCCCCGGCGGCCCTCAGCAATTCCATGCGGCGGCTCGACTCGACGTCCAGCGAGTCCCGCAGCCGCCGGACCAGATCCGGATCGGACTCCAGACCGGGGGCGAAGGCCGAAACGTGCGGCGCTTTCTCGAAGTCGCCGAACGGTGGGCCGGCGATGTACTCGGCGAGCACCAGGTTCACATCGGTCGGGGAGTGCGTCGTCACGAGGCCGGTCACGATCGAGCGCAGGAGGCTCCCCTTGCCGGAGCCGCTACCGCCGATGATCAGGCCGTGTGGCCCCATTCCACCGCGGGCCGTTTCCTTGAAGTCGAGCTCCACCGGGGCCCCCGACTCGTCCACGCCGATCGGGATCCGGTAGAGGTCCTGCGCCGGGCGTGGCGTCCAGGCACGGGCGACGTCGAACCCCGTCCCCAGGTTCCACAGGTCAGCGGCCGGAGGAGACGTTTCCTGCTGCGGTGGCAGCAAGATCTGCCGCGCGGCTGGGCCCTTGCCGCGCATCTCGGCGAGGGTCTCTGCGAACAGGTCGTCATGGGAATCACCGTGCCGTGCAGACACGGCCCTGAACTTCTGGGCAGTGGCAGGAACGCGACACAGGTATCCGAACCCGGGGCCGGCCGGGAGGTCGTAGGCGTCGGTGCTTCCGATCGCCATGCGGGACTCGTCGGCGGTGAAGGTCCTGAGCGCGACGCGGTAGGTCAGAAACCCTTCGAGGGGCCGCAGATCTCCCCATTGCAGTCGGTACGAGGCCAGCAGCATGTGGACGCCCAGGGCACGTCCCATGCGACCGATCTTCACCAGCACCTCGGCGAAGTCCGGCTTCTTTTCCAGCGTCCTGGCGAATTCGTCGATGATCACGAACAATGCCGGCAGCGGCTCCGCGCAGCGCTGGTCACCGGCATCCCGCATCTGCCGGTATTCCCAGTAGTTCTTCGCTCCTGCGCCGCTCAGCAATTCCATGCGGCGGCTCAACTCCGCTTCCAGCGAGTCCTGCAGCCGGACCATCTGGTCTGGCTCCGGGTCGGGGACGAATGCCGAAACGTGCGGTGCGCCCTCGAAGTCGCCGAATATCGGGGCGCTGTGGTCGCCGGTCAGCACGAAGTTCACGTCGGTCGGCGAGTGCGTGGACATCAGGCCGAGCACGATGGAGCGCAGGAACCACGGCTTGCCGGAGCCGTTCGCGCCGATGATCAGGCCGTGCGGTCCGAGCCCACCGAGGGCCGTTTCCTTGAAGTCGAGCTCCACCGCGGTGCCCGACTCGTCCATGCCGATCGGGATCCGGTAGAGGTCCTGCGCCGGGCGTGGCGCCCAGGCGCGGGCGATGTCCAAGTGCGGTCGCAGGTTCCACAGCTCCGCCGGGTCGGCGTCGTGGATCCACGCCTCGGTCATGCACGGTCCCCCTGAACGTCGTGATGCGGCAAGCCATGTATATCAAGCGGCCTGCCGCACCACGGTCGTTCGACCGACCCGCCGTCAGACGGCTCCTCCGGTCTTGCTCGGTGAGGCCTGGATCTCCTCGGCGGGGGCTTTGAAGCGGGACAGCGTCAGGAACAGCGCCGCCGCCGCGAAGCCGCAGAACGCCAGCAGGTACAGGCCCGCCGTCTGCGAGTGGAGGGAGGTCTCGATCCAGGTCTTCGCGATCGGGGCTACGAACCCGCCCAGGTTGCCCAGCGAGTTGATCAGGCCGATGCCGGCCGCCGCGGCCGTGCCGGTCAGGTATGCCGCCGGGAACGTCCAGAACACCGGCTGCACCGAGATGTACCCGGCGGCGGCCACCGACAGGCCCGCGATCGCCAGCACCGGGCTGCTGAAGTAGGCCGACGCCGCGATGCCGACGGACCCGGTGGCGACGCAGGCCGCGGCGACGAACCGCTTCTTGGGCTGGGCGAGCCGGTCCGCGCCGGTGGACACCGCGATGTTCACCAGCAGCGCCACGGTCCACGGGATCGCCGTCACCAGGCCGACCAGCAGGCCGACCTTGCTGCCCACGGCGGCGGCCACCTGCGTCGGCAGGTAGAACGTCATGCCGTAGACGCTGCACTGGATCAGGAAGTAGATCAGGCAGAAGAACAGCACCCGCCGGTCCACCAGCGTCGACCACATCCGGTGCGGGCCGTGCGCCTTCTTGGCCTCGGCCTCGCGGTCGACCGCGGTCTGCAGGGCGGTGCGCTGATCGGGCGAGAGCCACTTGGCGTCGGCCGGCTTGTTGTCCAGGTAGAAGTACGCCCACACGCCGACCACGCACGCGATCAGGCCTTCGACCGCGAACATCCACTGCCAGCCCAGGATTCCCGCCACGCCGTCGAGTTCCAGCAGCAGCCCGGAGAGCGGGCCGCCGAGCACCGACGCGAGCGGGATGCCGAAGTAGAACAGCGCGTTGCAGCGCGCCCGGTACGCGTGTGGCACCCAGTAGGTGATGTACAGGATGACGCCGGGGAAGAAGCCCGCTTCGGCGACGCCCAGCAGGAAGCGCAGCAGGTAGAACAGGAACTCGCTGTTCACCAGGGCCATCGCGGCCGAGATCAGGCCCCAGGTCACCATGATCCGGCACATCCACCAGCGCGCGCCGACCCGCGTCATGATGAGGTTGCTCGGCACCTCGAACAGCGCGTAACCGATGAAGAACAGCCCGGCCCCGAGCGCGTAGGACGCCTCCGAGATCCCCGCGTGCGCCTGGAATTCCTGCTTGGCGAACCCGATGTTGACGCGATCCAGGAACGCGATCACGTACATGAAGAACAGGAACGGCAGCAGCCGCACCATGACCCGCCGGATCGCGGTCGTGAGCGCCTCGTCGGGCGCTCGCTCGCCGGTGTGCACCATGCCTCCCCGCTGAGGTGGTGAGTGTTCGAAATATCGAACTGCGTTCGTGATTTGGGTCACGAGCGTAGGGCTGCGGGTCGGGGCCGTCAATGGCGCGTCCGGTATCGCAACCATTGTTCGAGATCGCGGATGGTCGGGGCCGGGCTATTGCGCCCGGCCGAGCGAGCTGGTTACGTCGCAGTGGTCAGACCATGGTCCCGACATGGAGGAAGCATGAGCAGCCCTGTGTCAACCTCAGTCCTCCTCAACCGCACCTCAGGGGACCGTGACGCAACCCAGCCACGAGAAACCGCGAAACGCGGGATTGATCCCGGACGCAACCACAACTGTGAATCGCGGAGAGGCGGAACCGTGAAACGCGGAGAGGCGGAACTGGTATGAGCACGCCACGGCGCAGTGCGAGTTGGTTCGGGGCCCACGGCCGGGCCGGGATGACCGCCCGGTCCTGGGTCAAGAACCAGGGCTACAGCGACGAGGTGTTCGACGGCCGCCCGGTGATCGGCATCGGCACCACCTGGTCCGAGCTGGCGCCGTGCAACGCCCACCAGCAGCGGATCGCCGAGGCGGTCAAGCGCGGGGTGTGGCAGGCGGGCGGTTTCCCGCTGGAGTTCCCGAACATGGCGCTGGGCGAGACGCTCATGCGCCCGACCACCATGCTCTACCGCAACCTCCTCGCGATGCAGGCCGAGGAGACGATCCGCGCCAACCCGCTGGACGCCGTCGTGCTGCTGTCCGGGTGCGACAAGACGACCCCTGGCCTACTGATGGCGGCGGCCAGCGTCGACCTGCCCACCGCGATGCTCACCGGCGGGCCGATGCTCAACGGCAAGTACAAGGGCACCGACATCGGCTCCGGCACGGCCGTCTGGCAGGCCGAGGCCGACCTCGTGGCGGGCAAGATCACGCAGGACGAGTGCTACTTCATCGAGGGCTGCATGTCCCGATCCAACGGGCACTGCATGACGATGGGCACCGCGTCCACGATGGCCTGCATCGTCGAGGCGCTCGGCATGCAACTGCCGTACGCGGCGTCCTGGCCGGCCGTCGACGCGCGCCGCTACGCCGCCGCTCAGCAAACCGGGCAGCGCATCGTCGAGATGGTCGAGGAAGACCTCAAGCCCTCCGACGTGCTGACCCGCGACGCGTTCCGCAACGCGATCCGGGCCAACGCCGCGATCGGCGGCTCCACCAACGCCGTCGTGCACCTGATCGCCATCGCCAAGCGCGTCGGCGTCGAGCTGACCGTCGACGACTTCGACACCGACACCCGCGAGGTGCCGACGCTGGTGAACCTGCAGCCCAGCGGCAAGTTCCTGATGGAGGACTTCTGCTACGCGGGCGGGCTGCCCGCGGTGCTGAAGGAACTCGGCGACCTGGTCGAGCGCTCGGCGGTGACGGTCACCGGCCGCTCGATGGGCGAGAACATCGCCGGCGCGGAAGTGCACAACCGAGAGGTGATCACCGCGTTCGACGAGCCGTTCCAGGCCGTCGGCACCGGAACGGCGGTGCTGCGCGGCTCGCTCGCGCCGGACGGTGCGGTGATCAAGCAGTCCGCGGCGTCGCCCCGGCTGCTGCAGCACCGCGGCCCGGCGATGGTCTTCGAGGACGTCGACGACTACTACGCGGTGTGCAAGGACGACGATCTGGACGTCGACGAGAACACGGTGCTGATCGTCCGCAACGCGGGACCGAAGGGCTATCCGGGCATGCCGGAGGTGGCCAACGTGCCGGTGCCGAAGAAGGTGCAGGACCGCGGATTCGACGACATCGTGCGGATTTCCGACGGCCGGATGAGCGGCACCGCTTACGGCACAGTGATCCTGCACGTCACGCCGGAGGCGGCAGCCGGCGGCCCGCTGGCCTTCGTGCGCACCGGCGACATCGTCAGCATCGACGTGCCGAACCGCCGCCTCGACCTGGAGGTGCCGGCGGAGGAGCTGAGCCGCCGCCGGGCGGAGTGGAAGGACCCCGACAACCCGTACCCGCGCGGCTACCAGCGGCTGTACTACGACCACGTGCTGCAGGCGTCCGACGGCGCGGATCTGGACTTCCTGGTCGGCAAGTCCGGCAGCTACGTGCCCCGCGACGGCCACTGACGGCGGTCGCGGGTCTTCCGGGGCTTCCTGGGAGACCCGCGACCGCCGGGAGTGTCCACTGTGGTCAGCCGCGCGGCACCTGCGGGTCGCTCCAGCCCAGGTAGTTGTTGAAGTAGGAGACACTGTCGGCGTGGCCGATCTTGCCGCCGATGCTGCTCGCGTAGATGCCGCCGTTGCCGTCGGCGATGCCGACGTGCCCGTACTGGCTGATGTTCCAGTACACGAACGCGCCCTTGGGCGGGGTGGAGCCGTCGGTGTGCGCCTTGCCCGCGCGCACCGCGCCCTGCCAGTGCGCGATCGCGGACGGCCAGACGCCCGTCGTGCCCCAGGCGTTCTCCACGGCCTTCTCGCAGAGGCCCTGGTAGGAGGTGTCGCCCTGGTGCTTCTGGAACCACTCGACGGCGCCCTGCGCGGTGCCATCGGCGGGACTCATCTGTTCGGCCTGCGATGCGGGTTCGGCGATCACGCTCGGCGCGGCGAGCGGAGCGAGCACGAGTGCTGCGGCAACACCGCAGGCGCCGGTTAATCGAACGAGACGGTTCTTGTTCACGAAGTCCTCCCGGAGCGCAAAAATCTCCAACGAACGGGAAGGACGCTAGCGATCCCCGCAGCCGAACACCATCAAGAACACCTGAACAGCCGATGACAGCCGGCTCCACCACCGGTGTCAGCCGGCGAGGCACGAGTGCAGGCGGCGAAGCCCCTCGGCGATGTCGGGTACGCCGATCCCGCCGTATCCGAGGACGAGCCCCGGACGACCGCGTTCCGCCTTCCGGTACGGACGCAGCGCGAGGACTCCGACGCCGGTGTCCCACGCGCGTTCGGCGATCGACTCGTCGTCGGTTCCCTCCGGCAACAGCGCCGCGAGGTGCAGGCCCGCAGCGGCTCGGATCGGCTCGACCAAGCCGGTGAAGTCCCGCCGCAATGCGGTCGAGATGAGTTCATGCCGTTGCGCGTATTCGGTGCGGGCGCGACGAATGTGCCGGGCCAGCAAGCCTTCCTCGATGAACTCCGCGAGCGCGGCCTGCAACGGCATCGGCGCGTGCAGATCGGCGACGTACTTGGCGGCCTGCAGCGCGGCGCGGAGGCTTCGCGGCGCGATCAGGAAACCGATTCGCAGCACGGGCAGGAGCACCTTGGACATCGAGCCGACGTAGATCACCCGGCCCGCGCGGTCGAGGCTCTGCAACGGTTCGATCGGCCTGCCCGAGAAGCGGAATTCGCTGTCGTAGTCGTCCTCGATGATGACCGAGCCGGTGCGCTCGGCCCACTCCAGCAGCGCCGTCCGGCGCAGCAACGACATCGGCATCCCGAGCGGGAACTGGTGCGACGGCGTGACGTACACGATCCGGGCGCTGTCGGGGATCTGGTCGACCTGGATGCCTTCGGCGTCCACCGGTACGCCGACGACCTTCGCGCCCAGCGCCCGGAACAGCTGACGAGGCGGCGGATACCCCGGGTCCTCGACGGCAACGCAGGTCCCGGGTTCGATGAGGACCCGGCCGACCAGGTCGAAGGCCTGCTGTGCCCCATTGGTGACCACCACGTCGTCGGCGGTCGCCCGCACGGCCCGGGACACCCCGACGTGCCGCGCCAGCGCGGCGCGCAGCCCGGAATGCCCGGCGGGGTCGCCGTACATCGGCGAACCGACGCCCGACGTGCGGAACCAGTGGGCCAGCAGGCGGCGCCAGGCCGCGTGGGGGAACAACCGGATGTCGGGAATTCCGGCTCGGAAGTCGAAGGCCGGGGTGGGCCGATCCATCCGGGGAACCCGGATCCGCTCCCAGCCGGGGACGGGCCGGATGTCCTGCCCGGCGGCCGATTCCGGTGCCCGGTCGAAGCCGCCCGGCTGCACGTAGGTGCCCGATCCGGTTCGGCCGGCCACGAAGCCCTCGGCGGTCAGCCGGTCGTAGGCGGCGCCGACGGTGTTCCGGGACACCGACAGGCGTCTGGCCAGTTCGCGAGTGGGTGGCAACGCCTCGCCGGTGCGAAGCCTGCCGTCCAGGACCGCTGCCTTGACCTGCCGGTAGATCTGCCCGGCCAGGTCGTCCCGGCCGACCAGGCTCACGTGGAATTCCACGCCGCGAGGTTAGCCGGAATCGGCCCAGTGGAGTTGGTGGAATTTGGCTCTACCGCTGGGCCGATGGCCGTCCATAACCTCGACGCGTGGACATTCGGAACTTGCACTGGCGGGCCATGCGGGGCACCGGTGACGTGATCGCCCAGATCCGCCCCGACCAGCTGCGCCTGCCCACGCCGTGCGCGGACTGGACGCTGCACGGGCTGTTGCGGCACATGGTGAGCGAGAACCTGGCGTTCGCTCGCGCCACCACGTCGGGTACAGAACCGTCCGATGTGGACTGGGATGCGGGGCGGCTCAGCGCCGACCCGGCGGAGGACTACCGCAGCTCGGCCGCCGAGTTCGGCAAGGCGTTCGCCGCCGAAGGCGTGCTGGACCGGCAGGTCCGGGTCCGGGAATTCGGCGTGTTCCCCGGCAGGGCGGCCCTGGTCCTCCACTTCGTGGACATGGTGGTCCACGGCTGGGACGTGGCGAAAACCATCGGCGCCCGCTACGAACCGGATGAGGGCCTACCGGCCACGGCACTGGAACTCATGCGTCGAAACCCGCCACCCCAGGACGGCACTGGAGTCTTCGCCCCGATGATCGAAGTTCAGGACTCGGCGCCTGCCCTGGACAAGCTGCTAGCCTTCCTCGGCCGCAACCCGAATTGGCCGGAACCGCGATGAGCACCAGAGCTACTCAAGGCATGGTCGGGTAGTCGAAAACGATGATCGGCTCCTCGACGTCGTCCGACGGCGCGCTGTGGAGTTCGGCGAGGATTGCGTCGGCCTTGTCGCTGGAGAGGTCGACGAGGCCGATGTGCAGCGGTGCGTTGTTGGCTTCGCGGGCGGTGAGGGCTGCCGGCAGGGCGTGCAGCAGCTCGACCAGGACCGGGCGGTTCTTCACGCCGAGCTGCTCGACCTTGGTGAAGAGCAGGGCTTTCGCCGGAACCCGGGCGATCGCCTCGGTGAGAGTGCCGGCGTCGGGTGAGACGGCGTGGATGAGGGCCCGGGTGGACGGCACGTTGCGGACATCGACCTCGATCAGGCGTTCAGGGCCGCTACCGAGCTGCTGAATCCAGCGATCCACCTGCGAATGCGGCAGATCGACGTGGATGGCGCCGGTCGCCGGATTGATCCCGGGAAGATGGTTCGGGCGAACGGCGTGCACCACGACCGCCGGGCGCGGGGGTTTCGGTGCTTCCATCGTGATGACGCGGTCGCTGAAGTTCTCCGCGTACTCGACTGCGATTTCGGGTGGCAGTGCGGCGCGCAGCTGCTTCGCGAGTGCGAACCCGGTGCGGCGGAACCGGAGCGCGGCGTCTTCGGACGGGAACTTCGAGTCGGGCGGGTAGTTCTGGTCCAGGATGCGCTGGTAGTCGTGGTCCCAACGAGCGATGTCCAGCAGCAGAGCGGGCGGAAGATCGAGTACATCCCGGACTTCCTCCGGGAGGTAGTTGGCGGCGACTGCTTCCGCCGCCGGGCCGAAGGAAACCCAGAGCGGACCAGCGCCCCATTCCGCTGCGAGCCGGACATGGACAGGACGGCTGTTCGAAGGAGGCCACTGGGAGCCATCGACACGGGCCAGCGGTTCGGCATGCGCGGAGATCAGGTAACCGCTCGTGGCAGTGCTGATGGCAACCGGGATTTTCCGATCGGCGAACTGAACGATGCGGACCGACCGGTTGTGCCCGACTACGGTTGCGGCGTCGTCTGCGCTGGTGGCTGCCTGCATGACGAGCTTGTTGATCAGATCATCGGCGACTCCGCATCGCTGGAAGTCTGCTCCATGTCGTGTCCTAATCAACCCTGCGCCTGATTCAGTCATCGTCCTGTTTTCTGTCTGCCGGCCCGGCCTGGATAACTTCCCCATAGTAGGTGACCCGCACATCTGGGCCGAGTTCTGTGGCCAACTGCTTTGCTAGCTGCCTACCATGTTCTGTCCAGCGTTCTTCATCCTCCTTGCTGGGAAATTCGGTGGATGCGGGGTCGGCTGGATCCCAGAGTTGCTGGAACTCTTCATCCCATTCGTCGATCTTTTTGAGGAGGGCCTCTGATACTCCGTAATCAATTGACATTCGAGAGTATGGCATATCGGTCGGCGTCGGGTTGTTGGTCCGTGTCACCCAGCACGGGTAAGCTCGCCATTCTGCTGAGATGTTAACGTTCAGCAACCGCGTGGCGTGGTGGTCGGGCATGGCTACCATCCCCGGTAGGCTGGATTGTCTGCTTCTGCGGGTCTCCATGCGTTTTCGAATGGATTCTTACTGCTTTTCATGTTTGCGCCCACGATGAACCCGTTGCTTCCAATGGTTAGGGCTACGAAGTGGCGTTGTCCGCCGTACTCTATTTCAAAAATCGGTCTACCTGGCGGTTTTCCTTGGCTGTATCCGGTGTATTTGCCCTCCGTTGCGACCTCGTGGACGAACTTGCCGATTTCTTCGCGCGGAATTCCTCTATCTGTGAACTCTTTCTCGTGCTCGTATACGTGCTCCAGTCCTGCGCCTCCCTTTCCGCCCTTGCCTTCCTCCAGCCAGACTATGCGGCCGTTGGGATCTTTGCCGATCTCCACCACCTTGTCCGGGCTGATCTTGTGGCCTTGGGCAAGGGCCTCTTCGATCAGCCGTTGGCGGTCCTCGGGGTTGTCCACCGGGCCGATGTCGTCGTCCGGTGGGTCGTTGGGTGGGTCGTTGGGGTTTCTCGGGGTGTTCGGGTCGTTGGGGGTGTTCGGGGGTTTTTCCGGGGGTTGGGGGAGGGGTTTGCCGTGGGTTATGTCGGCGAGGATCTTCCGGAGTTGGCCGAGGAGGTCGGCCAGTTTGCGGAGGAGTGGGACGAGGTCGCCCAGGGCTCGCAGCAGCTTCTGGATGACTCCCATGATCCGGACGGCCCAGCGGGCCACGCGGGCCGAGGCTTGGACCGCTACCGCGGCGATGCCCACTCCGGTGGCCGCTTCGATGGCCCAGGACACCAGCCTGCCCACGCAGTCGGCGATCAGATCGCGGACCACCTCGCGGATGGTGCCCACGAGCATGCCGGCGATCTCGGTTCCTTCCGCGAGCGCTCCGGCGGCTTGCGACTGCGCCCGGATGAGTTCGGCGGTCGCCGTCAGCCGGGCGCGGTAGGCGTCGGCCGCCGCGCCGGTCCAGCCCGCGGTGTCCCGGACGACATCGGCCTGCAGCGCGTCGGCGGTGGTCCGCAGGGATTCGCCGACGTTGCGCCAGGTTTGGGCGTGGGCCGCGATCGCGTCGGCGTTTCCCGCCAGCCAGTCGAGCATGTCGGTGAGCGGCTGGACGAACTCGATCAGCCAGCCGACGAGCCAGGACACTCCCGTGCCGATGGGGTCGAGGACGGCCGAAAGCACTTCCAGCCCGGTGCCGAGCACGGCGTAGCCGATCTCGGCCCACGAGCCCGATTCGATCGCCGTGCTGACGTCGGCGATGGCCTCCACGATGCCGATGCCGGTGTACCAGCTGGAGGAGTCCTGCGGTTGCGCGATCAGCGGGTTGTCGCCCACCGCTTCACCCGCCGAGTTCGTCGGCGAGGCGCTGCAGCGCGGCGGCGATCTCGGCGTCGGTCGCCTCGTGGTCCGCGATGGCGTCGCGCAGGGCAGTCGAGAGCGCGGAAACCGCATCGTGTGCCGCAGATGTGGTGGACAGCACGGTCTCGGCGGTGCTGTCCAGGACCGGCGGCAGGAACTGGCAGATCACGCCGTAGGCATCCGTGTCGAGTTGCACGCCGCGGCCGGCGTCGGCGGCTTGGCCGATCGCCGACGCGTGGTGGTCGAGGCGGTCGGCGTGTGCGCGCAGCTGTTCGGCCGGCATCTGGAAGCCCTCAGCCATCGATTCCCCTCAGAAGATTCCTAGTTCAGGAACGTTTCGTCGCTGAAGTCGCCGTCGTCGTGGGCGCCGTGGGCCTGCGACGGGCCGGACTGCACGGGCGGGCCGGGCGGCGGGGGCGCAGGCGGACTGGCCGCCGGCGGTGTAGGAGCGGGTGGCGCGGCAGGAGCTGGACGAGGAGGCAGGGGAGAAACCGGGGGCGCCGATGGGAATCGCTGCCGGTAGTTCTCGGTCACCGCGTTGGCGATCTTCACGTCGCGGTCGCCGAGCGTCGACCTGGTGGCCTCCGTCACCTGGTCGGCGATGCGGGACTGGGCTCGGCGCAGGACCGCCATGAACTCGGCGCTCAGCTCCGCTCCCGAGGCCCGTTGGTCGCTGAACCGCACGTCCGTCGGGACGCCCTCGGCGTCGACGGTCACGGTTACCGAGCGGCCGCGTTCGGTGACGCGGATGCGGCCGATCTCCTGCTGCATCGCCGCCGTGCGTCGTGCCTTCTCCTGCAGGCCCTGCGCCCAGTTCTGGAGCGCCTTCTCCGCCTGCGCCGGATCCACCCCGAAGTCCGGTGGCTGCAACCTCGTCCCCCTTGGCCCGAAATCCGAGTCAGGGGAGTTCTACTGCACCTCGGGAGCTCGGTGGTGCGGGCGAATCGGAGCTGGGCCGGACGGCTCAGCCCGGGCTCGGCCGAACAGGTGGCCGACCATGGGGATGCTCCCTCAGGTGGTACCGGTAGCCTGTCGCGACGTGCCTTCCGCGGTCGCGACAGCTCCGCCTCGCCCGTCTCACGTCGAGCCGGTGGAGATCGAGAAGCTCGCCGATTTCATCGGCGCGCGTGTACTTCGCGCCCCTGGTCACAGCGCTGCCGCAGCGCCGGTGACCGGGGCGACCCTGCGTGCTCAGCACGTTCGTCCCGGCGATCTGTTCGCCGCGCTGCCGGGCACTCGCGTGCACGGCGCCGACTTCGCCGGGCAAGCGCTGGATTCCGGCGCCGTCGCCGTGCTCACCGACCAGGCCGGGATCGAGCGGGTCACCCTCGCCGAGCACCCCGCCGTCCGCGAGGGCAAGGTCGCGCTGCTCGTGCACGACGATCCGCGCGGCGTGCTCGGCGCGGCCTCGGCGCTGATCTACGGCGACCCGTCGCAGAAGCTGAAGGTGCTCGGCGTGACCGGCACCTCCGGCAAGACCACCACTACCTACCTGCTGGAGTCCGCGCTGCAGGCCGCCGGGTTCGGCACCGGGCTGGTCGGCACCGTCGAGACCCGCATCGCGGGCGACCGGCTGGACAGCGCGTTCACCACCCCCGAGGCGCCGGACCTGCAGGCGCTGCTAGCCGTGATGGTCGAGCACCGGGTGACCTACGTGCCGATGGAGGTCTCCAGCCACGCGCTGGCCATGGGCCGCGTCTCCGGCACCCGGTTCGCCGTCGGTGCCTTCACCAACCTCTCCCAGGACCACCTGGACTTCCACCGCGACCTCGAGGACTACTTCCAGGCCAAGGCGCTGCTGTTCGACGGCCGCGCCGAGCACGAGGTCGTCTGCATCGACACCGACTGGGGCAAGCGGCTGGTCAAGCCGGACACCATCACGGTGTCCACCGCCACGGACGCCTCCTGGTCCGCCACCGATGTGCAGGCGTTCCCCACCGGGGAGCAGACCTTCACCGCGCACGGCCCCGACGGCCTGGAGCTGCACATCCGGCTGCGGCTGCCCGGCCCGTTCAACGTCGCCAACGCACTGCTCGCGATCGGCGTCCTGCACGCCGCCGGCGTGCCCATCTGGGCCATCGAGCGCGGCCTCGCGGAGGTCGACGTGCCCGGCCGCATGGAGCGTGTCGCGCTCGGGCAGGACTTCACCGCTGTGGTGGACTACTCGCACAAGCCCGGCGCGGTCGCCGCGGTGCTCGACGCGGCCCGCGCGCAGGTCGACGGCAAGGTGATCGTCGTGCTCGGCTGCGGAGGCGACCGGGACGTCGCGAAGCGGCCGTTGATGGGCGAGGCGGCCGCCCGCCGGTCCGAGCTGCTGATCGTCACCGACGACAACCCGCGCAGCGAGGACCCGGCGGACATCCGGGCGGCCATGCTGGCCGGTGCGCAGGAGGTGCCCGCCGACCAGCGCGGGGACGTGATCGAGATCGGCGACCGGCGCTTGGCCATCGCCACGGCGGTCGAGCGAGCCGAACCGGGCGACATCGTCGTCGTCGCGGGCAAGGGCCACGAGACAGGGCAGGAGGTGGCGGGCGTCGTGCACCCCTTTTCCGACCGGGAGGAACTCGCCGCAGCCCTGCGTCTATTTTTGGGCCAAGGGCCCCGGGCCCCAGGGGAGACCGATGTTCGTCGGGGGCAGGGCGACGAGGAGGCAAGTTGATCCGGCTCAGCCTCGCTGACATCGCGGAAGCGGTGGACGGCAGGCTTCATCGTGCGGAAGGCCCGGAGATCGTCAGCGCGGGTGTCGAGTTCGACTCCCGCAAGATCGAACCCGGCGGGCTGTTCGTGGCCGTGCCCGGGGAACGGGTCGACGGGCACGACTTCGCCGCGCAGGCGATCGCGGACGGTGCGGCGGGCGTGCTCGCCGCGCGGGAGGTCGACGCCCCGGCGGTGATCGTGCCGCCGGTGGACGACGACAGGCTCGGCGCGCTGGCGCTGGCCGGCGACGTGGACGGTTCCGGTGCCGCGGTGCTGGCCGGGCTGGCGAAGCTGGCCCGCCACGTGGTCGACCGGCTTCCGCAGCTCACCGTGGTGGGCGTGACCGGCTCGTCGGGCAAGACGTCCACCAAGGACCTGATCGCGCAGCTGCTGGAGCCGATGGGCTCGACGGTCGCGCCGCCCGGCTCGTTCAACAACGAGCTCGGCCACCCGTGGACCGTGCTGCGCGCCGACGAGAACACCCGGCACCTGGTGCTGGAGCTGTCCGCGCGCGGCGTCGGGCACATCGCGCACCTCTGCGAGGTGGCGCCGCCGCGCATCGGCGCGGTGCTCAACGTCGGCCACGCGCACCTCGGCGAGTTCGGCTCGCAGGAGGCGGTGGCGCAGGCCAAGGGCGAACTGGTCGAGGCGCTGCCCGCGGACGGCGTGGCGGTGCTCAACGCCGACGATCCGCTGGTCGCGGCGATGGCCGAGCGGACGAAGGCCCGCGTCGTGTTCGTCGGGGAGCACCCCGACGCGCACGTGCGCGCAGTGGACGTCGACGTCGACGAGCTGGCGCGACCGACGTTCACGCTGGTCACCGCGCAGGGCGAGGCCCGGGTGACGCTGCCGCTGTTCGGCGAGCACCACGTGGGCAACGCGCTGACCGCGGCCGCCGTGGCGCTGGAACTCGGCGCGACCGTCGAAGAGGTGGCCGAGCGGCTCGGCTCGGTGCGCCGGGTGTCCGCGCGGCGCATGGAGGTCAGCGAGGCGCCGGGCGGCATCACGGTCGTCAACGACGCCTACAACGCCAACCCGGAGTCGGTCCGGGCGGCGCTGAAGACGCTGGCCGCGATGACCCGCGGGCGTCCGGGCCGGGCGTGGGCGGTGCTGGGACCGATGGGCGAACTCGGCGAGTCGGATGCCGAAGCGCACGACGAGATCGGGCGGCTGGCCGTCCGGCTGAACATCGACCGGCTGGTGGTGGTCGGCGAGCAGGCCCGGGTGATGCACCAGGCGGCATCGCTGGAGGGGTCGTGGGGAGAGGAGTCGGTTCTGGTGCCGGACGTCGATGCGGCCGTCGCGCTGCTGCGCGCCGAGCTGCGTTCCGGTGATGTGGTGCTGACCAAGGCATCGAATTTTGCCGGGCTGTGGCGGGTCGCCGAGGCCCTGCTGGCCGAAGGGGATGCGGGGAGGCAGCAGCCGTGAAGCCGATCCTCGTGGCGGCCGCCGTGTCGCTCGTCGTTTCGATCCTGTTCACGCCCTACCTGATCCGGGTGTTCTCCAGGCAGGGCTTCGGCCAGGAGATCCGGGAAGAGGTGCAGAGCCAGCACGCCGCCAAGCGCGGCACCCCGACCATGGGTGGCGTGGCGATCCTGGTGGCCATGTGGGTCGGCTACCTGGTGAGCCACCTGATGGGCGGCGACCCGATGACCGCGTCCGGGCTGCTGGTGCTGGGCCTGACCACGGCGCTGGGCATCGTCGGGTTCCTGGACGACTTCATCAAGATCCGCAAGCAGCGCAACCTCGGGTTGAACAAGACCGCGAAGCTGGTCGGCCAGCTGATCGCCTCGGTGCTGTTCGCGATCCTGGCGATCCGGTTCGCGAACTCCAACGGCGTCACCCCGGCGTCGGTCGAACTGTCGTTCCTGCGCGACATCACGGTGATCTCGTTCGGCGCGATCGGGTTCGTGATCTTCGCCTACGTCGCGATCAGCGGCTGGTCGAACGCCGTCAACTTCACCGACGGCATGGACGGCCTGGCCGGCGGCACCGCGGCGATGGTGCTGGCCACCTACGTGCTGATCTCGTTCTGGCAGCTGCGCAACGACTGCTTCGCGCCGTCGGGACCGATGCCGGGCTGCTACACGGTGCGGGACCCGCTGGACATCGCGGTGGTCGCCGCGGCGGCGATGGCGGCCTGCGTCGGGTTCCTGTGGTGGAACGCCGCGCCCGCGAAGATCTTCATGGGCGACACCGGTTCGCTGGCGCTGGGTGGCCTGCTGGCCGGGCTGTCCATGGTCACCCGCACCGAGCTGCTGATGATCGTCATCGGCGGCGTGTTCGTGGTCGAGGCGCTGTCGGTGGTGCTGCAGATCGTGGTGTTCCGCAGCACCCGGCGACGGCTGTTCCGGATGGCGCCGTTCCACCACCACTTCGAGCTCGCCGGGTGGGCGGAAACCACGGTGATCATCCGGTTCTGGGTGCTGGCCGGGATCAGCTGCATGTTCGGCGTCGGCCTGTTCTACGCGGACTGGCTAGAGAAGGCCATGATCCTCAAGTGACGACGGGCGTCGGGGCCGTCGCACGGCCGACTGCGAAGACACGTTAGGGAGGCGAACCGGTGGCAGGGCGGTTCGAGGGGCGGAACGTGCTGGTGGCCGGTGCCGGGGTGTCCGGCCGCTCGGCCGCCGAGGCGCTGCTGGCGGCGGGGGCGGCGGTCACCGTCACCGACGCCTCCGCCGACCGGCTGGTCGCGCTGGCGTCGCTGCAGGCGCAGGGCGCGGAGCTGGTCGCCGGGCTGGTCGAGCCGCCCGAGGGCACCGACCTGGTCGTGACCAGCCCCGGCTGGCGGCCGGACGCGCCGCTGCTGGCGGCGGCCGTGGCGGCCGGCGTCGAGGTGATCGGCGAGGTCGAGCTGGCCTGGCGGCTGGACCAGGAGAAGGACGTGCCGGCCAGGTGGCTGGCGGTCACCGGCACCAACGGCAAGACGACGACGGTCAGCATGCTGGAGTCGATCCTGCGGGCGGCCGGCGTCGACGTGGTGGCCTGCGGGAACGTCGGGCTGCCGGTGGTCGACGCGGTCCGCGCCGGGCACGAGGTGCTCGCCGTGGAGCTGTCCAGCTTCCAGCTGCACTGGTCGGACTCCGTCGCGGCGTTCGCCGCCGTCGTCCTCAACCTCGCCGCCGACCACCTGGACTGGCACGGTTCGCTCGACGCCTACGGCGACGCCAAGGCGAAGGTGTACGCAGGCGACTCCGTCGCCGTCGCCAACGCCGACGACGAGTGGTCGACCCGGCTGTCCGCCGCTGCCGCGGAGGATGCCCGGCGGGTCTCCTTCACCCTGGGCGCCCCGGCGGTGGGGCAACTGGGCGTCGAGGGCGGTTCGCTGGTGGACCGGGCCTTCGGCGATGGCGTGGTGCTCGCGGAGCTCGCGGACGTGCATCCGGCGGGCCCGCACAACGTGGCGAACGCGCTGGCCGCGGCGGCGCTGGCGCGGGCCTGCGGCGTCGACCCGGCGGCGGTGGCCGACGGGCTGCGGGCGTTCCAGCCGGGCGCGCACCGGTCGGTGGTCGTCGCGACGGCCGCCGGCGTGTCCTATGTGGACGATTCCAAGGCGACGAACCCGCATGCGGCGGACGCGGCGCTGCGCGCACACCCCCAGGTGGTGTGGATCGCGGGCGGGCTGCTGAAGGGCGCCGAGGTCGACGAACTGGTCGCGGCCAACGCCGACCGGCTGACCGCCGCGGTGCTCATCGGCCGCGATCGGGGCCGGTTCGCCGCCGCACTGGCCCGACACGCGCCGGATGTGCCGGTCCGCGAGGTCGCCGCAGGGGACGATGCGGGCATGCTGGAAGCTGTTCGCGCGGCCGACGAGTTCGCGCGTCCGGGCTCGGTGGTCCTGCTCGCCCCGGCCGCCGCGTCGATGGACATGTTCACCGACTACGCCCACCGGGGCCGGGCTTTCGCCGACGCGGTGCGCGCGGTGCTGGCCGACGCCCCGGCGGCGCACGGCGGGTGATCCGCCGTGACCACGATGACCAAGCCCGCGGCCGCGCGCAGCCCGAAGAAGCGCGCCACCCGGAGCGTGCTGTCCCCGCTGACCGCTTGGCTGACCCGGCCGCTGGCGTCGTTCCACCTGCTGCTGGCCGTCTTCGGCCTGCTGACGATCTTCGGCCTGGTGATGGTGCTCTCGGCCTCCAGCGTCGACTCGTTCGACAAGGACGGCTCGTCCTACAGCGTGTTCAGCAAGCAGGTGTTGTACTGCCTCGCCGGCCTGCTGGTGTTCTACGCCGCGCTGCGGGTGCCGGTGCGGCTGATGCGCCGGTACAGCCTGATCCTGCTGACGATCTGCCTCGGGCTGCTGGTGGCCGTGCTGACGCCGCTGGGCTCCAAGCTGAACGGGGCGCAGAGCTGGTTCGTGATCGCCGGCGTGTCCTTCCAGCCGGTCGAGTTCGCCAAGATCTCCTTCGCGCTGTGGGGCGCGCACGTGCTCGTCACCAAGCGCGGCCTGATGACGCAGTACCGGCACCTGCTGGTGCCGGTGGTGCCGGCGGCGCTGCTGATGTTCGCGCTGGTCATGATGCAGCCCGACCTCGGTTCCACGATCACGCTGTTCATCGTGCTGCTGGCCCTGCTGTGGTTCGCCGGTGCGCCGCTGCGGCTGTTCCTGGTGATGCTGCTGGGCGCGGTGACGGCGGGCGTGGTGCTGGCGATGGTCGCCGACTACCGGATGGCGCGGCTGACCAGCTTCCTCGATCCGCTCGCCGACCCGTCCGGCAACGGCTACCAGGCCTCGCAGGCGCTGTTCGCGCTGGCCGACGGCGGGCTGTTCGGCCGCGGGCTGGGGCAGGGCTGGTCGAAGTGGCAGTACCTGCCCAACGTGCACAACGACTTCATCTTCGCGGTGATCGGTGAGGAGCTCGGGTTCGTCGGCTGCGCGATCGTGCTGGTGCTCTTCGGCACCACCGCGTATGTGGGCATGCGCATCGCGTTCCGCAACACCGACCCGTTCATCCGGCTGGTGTCGGCGACGTTGACGACGTGGCTGGTGGGACAGGCGATCATCAACGTCGGCTACGTGGTGGGCCTGCTGCCCACCACCGGGCTGCCGCTGCCGCTGATCTCCTCGGGCGGATCGTCTGTGGTCACGGCGATGCTGGTGTTCGGCCTGCTGGCGAACTTCGCCCGGCACGAACCCGAGGCCATCGCCGCGCTACGGTCTTTGGGACCGGGTCGGGTAGGCAAGCTGCTGCGGCTGCCCACCCCGGCGCCGTACCGGCCCCCGGCGAAGCGGCGGCAGGCACGACCGACCCCACGAAGCCGGCCCGGCGCGAAGAGCTCCGGGGCGGCGGCAACTCGCCGGGGAAGCGGGGACACGCGCGCGCGTGGTGCGCGCAGCGGACCCGGATCCCGGGCGCAGACACGAGGAGGACACCGTTGAGCGGGGAGCAGACGGTCCGCATCGACCAGGGTGCTGTGGCCGACCCGCGGGGCGCCGCCATGGGCAGGCGGCCGCTGTCGGTGGTGGTCGCCGGCGGCGGCACCGCCGGGCACATCGAGCCCGCGCTGGCGCTGGCCGACGCGGTGCGCCGGCTGCGGCCGGACGCCCGGGTGACCGCGCTGGGCACCGAGCGGGGCCTGGAGAACCGGCTGGTGCCGGCCCGCGGCTACCCGCTGGAGCTCATCCCGCCGGTGCCGATGCCGCGCAAGCCCAACGCCGACCTGCTGAAGCTGCCGCTGAAGGTGCGGGAATCGGTGAAGCAGACCCGCGAGGTGCTGGAGCGCGTCGGCGCGGACGTGGTGATCGGCTTCGGCGGCTACGTGTCGCTGCCCGCCTACCTGGCCGCGCGCGGCCGGGTGCCGATCGTGGTGCACGAGGCGAACGCGCGCGCGGGACTGGCGAACAAGGTCGGCGCGAAGTTCGCGGAACGCGTGCTGTCGGCGACCCCGGACAGCGGCCTGGCCGGGGCGCAGACCATCGGCATCCCGCTGCGCGAGTCGATCACGCAGCTGGACCGGTGGGCGTTGCGGATGCAGGCCCGCCAGCACTTCGGGCTGCACCCGCACGCCCCGACAATCCTGGTGTTCGGCGGCTCGCAGGGCGCCCGCACCCTGAACACCGCGTTCTCCGGCGCGGCGGAAGCGCTGGGGCGCGCCGGGATCGGCGTGCTGCACGCGCACGGCCCGAAGAACACCATCGCGGTGCAGCAGGTTCCGGGCGCGCCCGCGTACACGGCGGTGCCCTACCTGGAGCGGATGGACCTGGCGTACGCGGCGGCGGACCTGGTGGTGTGCCGGTCCGGGGCGATGACCGTCGCCGAGGTCTCGGCCGTCGGGCTGCCCGCAGTGTTCGTGCCGCTGCCGCACGGCAACGGTGAGCAGGCGCTCAACGCGCAGCCGGTGGTCACCGCGGGCGGCGCGCGGCTGGTGGCGGACGCGGACCTGACCACGCAGCGCGTCATCGACGAGGTGCTGCCGCTGGCGCTCGACGCCCAGCGGCTGCAGGAGATGAGCCGGGCGACGCTGAGCAGCGGCCACAGAGAGGCGGATCGGGTGCTCGCGCAGATCGTGCTGGAGGTGGCCGGACAGTGACCGGACCATCCCCCTCGAACTTCAACACCGCGGACCTGTCGGATCTGGATGCGGTGCTGGCCCGGGTGCACCTGGTCGGCATCGGCGGCGCCGGGATGAGCGGCATCGCCCGCATCCTGCTGGCCCGCGGGCAGGAGGTGTCCGGCTCGGACGCCCGCGACTCGCGCACGGTGCTGGCGCTGCGCGCCCAGGGCGCGCACGTCGGCATCGGCCACCGGGCCGAGAACCTGGACCAGTTCGACGCGGACCCGACGGCGGTCGTGGTGTCCACGGCGATCAAGCCGGACAACGCGGAGCTGGTCGAGGCGCAGCGCCGGGGAGTCGCGGTGCTGCGCCGCGCCGAGGCGCTGGCCGCGCTGATGGCCGGGCACCGGGTGGCGTGCGTGGCGGGCACCCACGGCAAGACTTCGACGACGTCGATGCTGACCGTGGCCCTGCAGCACTGCCGCTTCGACCCGTCCTTCGCCATCGGCGGTGACCTCAACGAGTCGGGCGCGAACGCGCACCACGGCGACGGCAGCATCTTCGTCGCCGAGGCGGACGAGAGCGACGGCTCGTTCCTGGTGTTCGCGCCGTCGGTCGCGGTGGTGACCAACGTCGAACCGGACCACCTGGACCACCACGGCACCGCCGAGGCCTACATCTCGGTCTTCGACGAGTTCGTGCGGCGGATCGAGCCGGGCGGCGTGCTGATCGCCTGCGCCGACGACGCGGGCTCGGCCGCGCTGGCCGACAAGGCTGCGGCGCTCGGGGTCCGCGTGCGGCGCTACGGGAAGTCGGCGACCGGCGAGGGCGACGCCCGGCTGGTCGAGTACCGGGCCGAACACGGCTCCGGGGTGGCGACCGTGGAGCTCGGCGGCGAGCGCGTGGACGTGCAGGTGGCGGTGCCGGGCGAGCACATGGCGGGCAACGCGGTCGCCGCGCTGCTGGCCGGGCTGGAGCTCGGCGCGCCGCTCGGCGGCCTGCTCGACGGGCTCGCCGCGTTCGGCGGCGTCCGGCGGCGCTTCGAGTTCAAGGGCCGCGCCGACGGCGTCCGCGTCTACGACGACTACGCACACCACCCCACCGAGGTCGACGCGCAGCTGCGCGCGGCGCGGCCGGTGGTCGGCGACGGCCGGCTGATCGTGGTGTTCCAGCCGCACCTGTTCTCCCGCACGGCGGCGTTCGCCGGCGAGTTCGCGACGGCGCTGGGCCTGGCCGACGAGGTCGTCGTGCTGGACGTCTACGGCGCGCGGGAAGACCCGCAGCCCGGCGTCACCGGCAAGCTGATCGCCGACGAAGTGCCGCTGCCGCAGGGGAATCTGCACTACGAGCCGTCGTTCACGGCGGCGGCGCCGCTGGTCGCGGGCCTGGCCCGGCCGGGCGATCTGGTGCTGACGATGGGGGCCGGCGACGTGACGATGCTCGGCCCGGAGATCCTCCGCGAGATCGACCGCGGCACCGCGGAGGACCAGGGGTGACCCCGACGCGCCGCCGTGCAGCGGAACGTCCCGGGATGCGCAGCACCCGGGGTCGTCCGGTGCGGGGCGGCGCGACGGCGCCGCCGAAGTGGCAGCGCTGGACGCTCCCCGCGGTGCTGGCCGCGGTGACCGCGATAGCGCTCGTGCTGTACTTCACGCCGCTGCTGGGCGTCCGGTCGGTGCAGGTCGTCGGCAACGCGACGCTGGGCCAGGACCAGGTGGTGCAGGCGGCGGGCATCGAGCTGGGCACGCCGATGCTGCAGGTCGACGTCGACCAGATCCACGAGCGGCTGCAGGTGGTGCCGAAGATCGCCGCGGTCCAGGTGTCGCTGAGCTGGCCGTCGACGGTGCAGGTCCAGGTGACGGAGCGGGTGCCGGTGGCGTTCCTGGTGGCCCGCAACGGGATTCAGCTCGTCGACGCCGGCGGTGTGCCGTTCGAGGCGGTCCCGGACCGCCCGGCCGGCCTGCCGGAGCTCCGGGTGCGCGAGGCGTCCCAGAACGACGCGGCAACCCGCGCGGCGATGACGGTGCTGATGGCCCTCTCGCAGCCGGTGCGCGCGGACGTGACGGCGGTGATCGCGGAGAACCCGAACGACATCCGACTGACGCTCAAGGGCGACCGCGAGGTCCACTGGGGAACGCTGGAGGAAACCCCGAGGAAGGCGGCGATCCTCCCGCCGCTGCTGACCCGCCCGGGCAACGTCTACGACGTGACGACCCCAGCGCTGCCGACGGTGGCCTGACGCGCCGCTGAGGCGGCGATCCTCCTGCCACTGCTGCCCGCCCGGGCAACGTCTGCGTCGTGACGACCCGACGGTGGCCTGAGCGGAGTTCAGGTTTCGTTGGCTGCGTGGTCGATGAAGCGGGTCAGCAGGGTGTGCAGGTGGTGCTGGTCGGATTCGGACAGGGGCGCCAGCAGTTCGCTCATCGTCTGCGCCGCTATCCGGGTGACTTCGGCGAGGCGGGCGCGGCCTTCGCCGGTGAGGTGGACGGCGTACCGGCGGCGGTCGTGTTCGTCCTTGCGGCGGTTGACCAGGTCCTGCCGCTCCAGCTCGTCGAGCACGTAAACCATCGAGGACTTGTCCATCTGCAGGTGGCCCACCAGTGCGCTCTGCGGGGTCGGGCCCGCCTCGGCGAGGTGGCCGAGCACGGCGAAGTGGCGCAGGTCGAGCCGGTGCGCGCGCAGGGCGCGGTTGGTCGCGGCGCGGGCGTAGCGGTGGGCCAGGTACAGGTCGCCGCCGATCAGCAGCTCGAGATGTTCGCCGGGCTTGTCCACGCGCACATTATGCCCGATGACAGATCATCTGAATTCAGATAATCTCTGTTCGGTGGACATCATCGTTGTAGGAGCGGGCCTCGCGGGGCCCCTGCTCGCCCAGGGTCTGGTCCGAGCCGGCTTGCGCGTCGCGGTCTACGAGCGGGAAGCCGCCGTCGACCAGCGCAGCCAGGGCTACCGCATCCACGTCGGGCAGGAGGGCGATCTCGCCTTGCGCGCCTGCCTGCCGCCCGAGCTCTACGAGCGGGCGGTGGCGACTTCGGGCGTGCTCGGGTCGGGGGTGTCGTTCCTCGATCCGCAGCTGCAGGTCGTCCACCACCTGGCGGTTCCGCCGGACTCCGACGACTCCGCGGGGCAGCACCTGGTGGTCGACCGGGTCACCCTCCGCCGGATCCTCCTGACCGGCCTTGACGTGCGCCACGGCTCGCCGTTCGAGCGCTACGAGCTGCTCGACGACGGGCGGGTGCGGGTGTTCTTCGCCGGCGGCGAGGTCGCCGACGCGGACCTGCTGGTGGCCGCGGACGGAACGCACTCGCGGATCCGGGCCCAGCTGCTGCCCGATGCCGAAGTCGTCGAGACCGGCCAGTTCCTGATCTACGGGAAGACGCCGTTGACCCCGCGGGTGCGGGAGCTGGCGCCTGCCGCCGCGCTGGACGGGTTCTCCATCGTGAACGGTCCGGACGGCCGGTACATGCCGTTGGCCGCCTTCGAGTCCCGCACCGGTACCGGCGTCGAGGACTACCTGATGTGGGTCGTCGGTGTCCCCGCCTCGCTCCGGTCGGTCGCGGAGTCCGCCGCGGGCGGGCGCGGGCTGCAGGATGCGGCGGCCGAGCTGATCGCGGACTGGCCCGCCGCGCTCGGCGAGCTCGTCCGGCTCGGCGATCCGCAGAGCGTGCACTCGACGACGGTCCGGACCGCGGAACCCGTGCCGCCCTGGCGGACCGTCCCGGTCACGGTGATGGGCGATGCCATCCACACCATGGTCCCGACCGGGAACAGCGCGGCCGTCGCGATGCGCGACGCGGCCCTGCTCTGCCGCCGCATCGTCGAGCGGCGCGGATCCCTGCTCGACGCGGTCCGCGAGTACGAGGCTGAGATGCTCGACTACGGATTCGCCGCCGTGGCGCAGTCGCTGCGCGGTGCCTGATCGCGCAGGGTGTGCGGGACGCTGCTCAAGATCGTCTTCGTCACGCTAACGTGTGGTCGTGTTCAGGGTTAGTGGCGACGCACCGGAGTCGGTCTTCTCGGGACAGGCTCAGCGGACCAGGCGGCTGCACGCGGTTCGCGCGGCGCCGACCCGTCCCGCGCCGCCGGTGGACATCGCCGAGGCCGAGGAGTTCCTGCGGCTCTTCCACGCCGAGAACCGGGATTCCGGATCGCTGCAGCAGCGGCTGGACCGGATGCGGTACGAGGTCGAGACCGTCGGCAGCTACCGGCACACCCCGCAGGAGCTGACCTTCGGCGCGCAGGTGGCGTGGCGCAACAACGCCCGCTGCATCGGCCGGCTGTACTGGCGGAGCCTGAAGGTGCGGGACCTGCGCGACGTGCACGACGTGTCCGCCGTCGCGGCGCACTGCGTGCAACACCTGCGGATGGCCACCAACAACGGCAAGATCCGCCCGGTGATCAGCGTGTTCCCGCCGGAGATCCCGCAGCGCCCGGCGCCGCGGATCTGGAACGAGCAGCTGATCCGCTACGCCGGCTACCGGCGCCAGGACGGCTCGGTGCTGGGCGATCCCCGGTACGCGCGCTTCACCGAGGCGTTGATCGGCTTCGGCTGGCGCCCGCCGGCCCAGCGTTCCGCCTTCGACGTGCTGCCGCTGGTGGTGGAGACCGCCGAGGAGGGGCCGCACATGTTCGCCCTGCCCGCGGAGCTGGTCAAGGAGGTTCCGCTGAGCCACCCAGAGCTGCCCTGGTTCGCCGAGCTGGGGCTGCGCTGGCACGCCGTCCCGGTGATCAGCAACATGCGGCTGCGCATCGGCGGGGTGTCGTACCCGGCGGCGCCGTTCAACGGCTGGTACATGGGGACCGAGATCGGCGCCCGGAACTTCGGCGACACCGACCGCTACGACCTCGTCCCGGTGGTGGCCGAGAAGCTCGGGCTGGACACCTCGCGCGAGGACACGCTGTGGCGGGATCGCGCGCTGGTGGAGCTCAACCGCGCGGTGCTGCACTCCTACCAGCAGGCCGGGGTGACCATCACCGACCACCACACCGAGTCGAAGCGCTTCCTGACGCACCTGGCGAAGGAGGAGGCGGCGGGCCGCAAGTGCCCGGTGGACTGGTCCTGGATCGTGCCGCCGATGTCGGGCTCGCAGACCCCGGTCTTCCACCGCTACTACGACGAAGACCAGCAGCGCCCGGACTTCCTGCTCGACGACGACGCGACCCGCCGGGCCCTCGAAGGCGGCCCGCCCCGTTTCGTCCCGCGACCGCGGTAGGGCCTGCGGATCAGTCGGCGGGCCAGGGCGCCGCCCAGGATTCGGGTTCCAGGTCGAGGGCGTTGCACAGGTAGCCGATCGTCCGGTACCAGCCGGTCAGGACGATCAGCTCCACCAGCTGCGGGGCGCTGTACCGGTCGCGCAGCCGCGCCCACATCGCGTCGTCCAGGCTCGCGGTCGCGTCGAGTTGGTCGACGGCTGCGAGCAGCGCGAGATCCGCTTCGCTCCAGGCTTCGGCGCTCGGTCGCGGCTCGGTGGTGTCCGCGAGCTGCTCGGCGCTCAGCCCCACCTGCGGGCCGTAGTGCGCGGCGTGCACTCCCCATTCGTAGCGGGCGCCGTTCCGCGCGGTGATCCGGTCGATGACGATCTCCCGGTCGCGCTCCGGGAGCCGCCCGTGGGCGAGCAGCCCGCTTCCCAGGACCCGCATCCGGGAGGCGAGCTCCGGGTTGACCTGGAGCACCCGGAACAGCAGCAGGGGATCGTGCGGGAAGTCCGGCGGGTGCCATTTGGCCAGTTCCGCAGGGTTTTCGGCGGGTGCGGGGATGCGGCTCACGGCGGCCTCCGGTGGTAGCCTCGTGCTTCGGAAAACGAAGCGTAGGTGGTTCGATTGTCGAAGCGCAAGGATTCGGGAGCGGACCCGCTGCCCGGCCGGCCGGTGCGAGGTTCGGAGTCGGGGCGCCCGGTCATGGCGGCGCTGGACCTGCTCGGCCGGCGGTGGACGCTGCGGATCCTGTGGGAACTCCACCAGCGGCCGGACGGCTTCCGCGGCCTGCAAGCCCGGTGCGACGGGATGTCCAGCAGCGTCCTCGCCACCAGGCTGAACGAGCTCACCTCGGCCAGGCTGGTCGAAGGCGGCTACCGCCTCACCGGGCTCGGCGAAGAACTGGTCGAAGCGATGGGGCCGATGGTCGAGTGGTCCCGGAGATGGGCCGACGAACTGACCTGACCGCGACCGCTCCGCGCCGCCCCAGGGGCGCGTCCGGTCGCTCCGCGCGCCGTTTTCGCAGAAAACGGCGTTCGCCACGCCTCCGAGCGCCACTTTCTCGCGAGAACGTCACCCCGTCGTGCTGGGGTTCCCGCAATTTCAATGGAAATCAGAGGTTCGATTTCCATTGAAATTGCGGTCCACCCGGGCCTTGGTCGCTCGGGTGGTGGGGAAGTCGACCTGGGGGCCCGCCACGAATGGCGCATTGACTCACCCGGTGGGTGATCAATAGCGTCAGCAATCGTTTTCCTGGACACCGATGCTTACCGGGGGTGATCGGCGTGGCGCGTCCGGAGGGGAACGTGAGCCGCCGCGGATTCCTGCGTGGCGTCGGCGCCGCCGCTCTCGCCGCTCCCGCGCTGGTCGGCTGCGCCCCGGCGCGGAATCCCCGCGAGATCACCTTCTGGAACTTCCTGGGGCCCGGCGGCGAACCGAAGGCGCGCAGCGACTGGGTCGTGCGGCTGGCCGCCGAGTGGAACGCCACCCACGACGTCAAGGTCCGGCTGCGCTACGTGCCGACCAAGGACTACACCTCCGGGCCGACGCTGCAGACCTCGTTCAGCGCGGGCGCCGGGCCGGACGTCTTCATGCTCAGCCCCGGCGATTTCCTGCGCTACTACAACGGCGGCGTGCTCGCCGACCTCACCCCGCACCTGGATCCCGCGGTGCGGGCCGACTTCCTGCCGCAGGTCCTGCAGACCCGGCTGGTCGACGACCGGGTCTACGGCCTGCCGATGGAGATCGAGCCGCTCGCGCTCTACTACGGCGAGGAGGCCTTCGAGCAGGCCGGGCTTTCCGAGGGCGACCTGCCGCGCACCTGGGACGACCTGATCGCGGTGGCGGAGCGGCTGACCACGCCCGACCGCTTCGGGATGCTGTTCGAGACGAATCCCGGCTACTACCAGAACTTCACCTGGTACCAGACGATGTGGATGGCCGGCGGCGAGGTGTTCGCGCCCGACCAGAGCCGTTCCGCCTTCGACGGCCCGGGCGTGCACGCCGCCCTGCGGTTCTGGCAGGACACCGTGCGGGCCGGGGTCGCGCCGCGCCGGGTGCGGGGCGCGGGCGCCAACGACACGATCTCCAACATCGCCGACGGGTACTGCGCGATGCAGCAGCTCGGGATCTGGGGCATCGCCGAAATCGCCGAGCAGGCACCGGATTTCCGCTACGGCGTCGCGCCCATGCCCGCCCCGCCCGGCGGCACCTACACCACGTCGCTGGGCAGCTGGGCGCTGGTCGCCAACGCCAAGGGCGCCAACCCGGAGGCCGCCGCCGAGTTCGTGGTGTGGGCGCTGGGTTCCACCGATCCGGCGTGCATCGAGCGGATGCGGCTGTGGAACACAGTCGCCAAGACGAACCTGCCGCCCCGCTACTCGGTGCAGCGCGCCGCCGAGGAGCACGGCGCGTTCGAGCACGGCCCGATGAAGGTGTTCGCCGAGCAGGTGATGGCCGAGGCCCGTCCCGAGCCGAGGTATCCGCCGGAGGTCTACCGGGCGGTCTCCGACGCCTTGCAGGCCTGCCACCTCGACGGCGCCGATCCGGTCGAGGCCGCCGGCGCCGCCGCCGAGCAGATCGACACGTTCCTGTCCACCTACGACGGAGCGCCGATCCATTGAGCACCCGACGAAGCGGAGACCGCAGATCCGACGCCGCCGCGGCGTTCGCCTTCCTCGCCCCGGACGGGATCGGGCTGCTGCTGTTCGTCGCGATCCCCACGGCGCTGGCGCTGGTGGTGGGCCTGTTCGACGTCGACGGCTTCGGCAACGTCGCCTGGGCCGGGCTGGACAACTTCCGGCTGATGGCCGGTGACGGCCTGCTGTGGCGCAGCTTCGGCATCACCGCCACCTACGCGGTGCTGTTCGTGCCGCTGGCGTTCGCCGCCGCGCTCGGGCTCGCGCTGCTGGTCAAGGACCACTTCCCGGGCGTCGGGATGGTGCGCGCCGCGCTGTTCCTGCCGAACGCGGTGAGCCTCGTGGTCATCGGCCTGCTGTGGCAGTTCCTGCTCGCCGACAAGACCGGCGCGGTCAGCAGGCTGACCGGCCTGGACGGCGTTTCCTGGCTCGGCGACCCGGACCTGGCGCTGATCACCCTGGTGCTGATCAGCGTGTGGTTCCTGATGGGCTACCAGATGCTCATCTTCCTCGGTGGCCTGCAGGACATCCCGCGCGAGCTGTACGACGCGGCCGTCATCGACGGCAGCGGCCCGTGGCAGCGGTTCCGCCACGTGACCTGGCCGATGCTGCGCCCGACGAGCTTCTTCGTGCTGGTCACCTCGACGATCAACGCGGTCACCGGCATGCAGGTGTTCGACCTGGTCTTCGTCACCACCTCCGGCGGCCCGGCCAACGCCACCACGACCGTCGTCTACTACGCCTACCAGCAGGCCTTCCAGTTCGGCCGGTTCGGCTACGCGGCGGCGATCTGCGCGCTGCTCGTGCTCGCCCTCGGCGCGGTCACCGGCGCCATGTTCGCCCTGACGAGGGGAGGGCGTTTCGATGCGTAGGACATCCGGCAGGGCGGTGCTCGCCTACCTGGTCGCGCTGGTGACCGTCGCGCCGCTGCTCTGGTTGCTGCTCAGCGCCTTCCGCTCGGAATCGCAGCTGTACGACCTCGGCTGGCCCCGCGAGCTGACACTGTCCAATGTGGTCTACGTGCTGACCGAGGTGCCGTTCCTGCGCTACCTCGCGAACAGCGCGATCGTGGCCGTCTCGGTCACCGTGATCGCGCTGTTCCTGCACTCGATGGCGGCCTACGCACTGGCCCGGTTGTCCTTCCGGGGCAGGGGATTCGCGTTCGCCTCGGTGGTGGCGACGCTGCTGATCTCGCTGCCGGTGATCCTGGTGCCGCTGTTCATCGTGGTCCGCGGGCTGGGCATGGTCGACACCTACGCGGGCCTGATCGTGCCGGGCCTGTTCAACGCGTTCGGCATCTTCCTGCTCCGCCAGTTCTACCTCGGGGTGCCGCGGGAGCTGGAGGAGGCGGCGCACCTCGACGGCTGCGGCCACTGGCGGATCTACTGGCACGTCGTCCTGCCGCTGAGCCGCCCGATGCTGGCGGCGCTGGCGGTGCTGTTCTTCCTGGCCAACTGGAACTCGTTCCTGTGGCCGCTGGCGGTGGCGCAGGACGAGTCGTTGCGGGTGGTCCAGGTCGGGATCGCGTCCCTGCAAGGCCAGTACGCCTCGAAGCAGCACTACGTGCTGGCGGCGGCGATGCTCGCGGCACTGCCGACGATCCTGGTCTTCCTCCTCGGCCAGCGGTGGCTGGTCGCCTCCCTCAAGACCTCCGGCCTCCGCTGACCGATCAGCCAATCTGGAGTCGCGCGGGTCGCACCCGGCGGGCTGTCGGTGCGGTGGCGTAGTTTGCCCGGAGTGCGGGCGTCGCGGTTGGTTTCGTTGCTGTGCTTGTTGCAGGTGCGGGAGGTCATGACCGGGCCGGAGCTCGCCCGCGAGCTGGAGGTCTCCGAGCGGACGGTGGCCCGCGACGTGCTCGCGCTCGCGGCGGCCGGGGTGCCGGTGTACGCGGAGCGCGGTCGGGCCGGCGGATACCGGCTGCTCGGCGGCTACCGGGCGAAGCTCAACGGGCTCCACCAGGCCGAAGCGGAGGCGCTGTTCCTCGCCGGCGTGCCGGGCCCGGCGAGCGACATGGGCCTGGGCGAAGCCGTCGCCGCCGCGAGGCTGAAGGCGTCGGCCGCGCTGGCGCCGCCGTTCCGCGATGCGCCGCAACGGGTGGGGCAGCGGTTCCACCTCGACGCGCCCCGCTGGTTCCGCGAGGCCGAAACCCCGGCGGTGCTGCCGGAACTGAGCCGGGCGGTGTGGCGCGACCGCAAGGTCGTCGCCCGCTACCGGCGCGGCGACGAGGAGGTGCGGCGCGAGCTGGACCCGTACGGGCTCGTGCTCAAGGCGGGTGTCTGGTACCTGGCGGCCCGCAGCGGCCGGCGGTTCCTGACGTACCGGGTCGACCGCTTCCGCGAGGTGGAGGTCGTCGACGACGAGTTCGCCCGCGACGAGACCTTCGACCTCCCGGCCTTCTGGGAGGAGAAGTCCGACGAGTTCTCCCGCTCCCTGCTGACCGAACGCGTCGAGATCCGGATCAGCCCGGCGGGCCTGCGGAAACTGCACGCGACGACCGACGGCGCCGCGGCCCGCGAAGCGGAAGCGGCCGCGGGCGAACCCGACGCGCGGGGCTGGGTGACCACCACGTTCCCGGTGGAATCCCTGGAAGTGGCCTACGACCAGATCCTCGCGCTGGGCCCGGAAGCGGAGGTCCTGACCCCACCGGACCTCCGCGCCCGCCTGGCCGAAGCGGCCACCCGCTTCGCCACCCTCTACGACCTCGGCTGACGCCCGGCGGTCAGCGGTAGTCGGCCGGGCTGCCGGGGTTGCCGGGCCATTCGACTTCGAGGACGTAGCGCCAGGCGTCCGGCTGGGAGCCGTCCGCGTCCGTGAAGCCGTAGACCTTCGCGAGATGCCCGCTGGACAGCGACTCCTTGTTCCAGCGGGCCACCTCCGGGTCCGTCGCCAGCGCGACCACCGCGCGGCCGACGAACTGCGGCGATTCGGAGATGCCGAAACCCTCCGGCGCCGTCGTGGACTCCCGCCAGTTCTCCTCGGTCACGCCGAAGAGTTCGAGCATCATCTCCGACCGCAGCCAGCCCGGCGTCAGCGAAACCGCCGTGCCGCCGTGCTTCTCCAGCTCCTCGCCCTGCGCCCGGGCGAGGCGGTGCGCGGCGACCTTGACGATGTCGAAGAACGCGCCGCCCTCGCTGCGGTAGTACTGGTCGTGGACCTCCGCGGTGCCGTCGGTGAGCTCCACGACCAGCCCGCCCGGGCGCTTGCTCAGCAGCGCCAGCGCGAAGTGGCTGGTGATCATGTGCGCCTCGATGCCGACCCGCAGCCGCTGCAGGCCCTTCGCCAGGTCCTGCTCCCAGATCGGCTTGTGCCAGTCCATCAGGTTCTCGCCGCCGAGGTCGTTGATCAGGATGTCCAGCCTGCCCTGCTCCGCCTCGATCCGCCGGACCAGCTCGCGGACCTGGTCCGGGTCGGTGTGGTCGACCTGGACCGCGATGCCGGTGCCGCCGGCCCGGGTCACCAGCTCGGCAGTGTCCTCAATGGTCTCCGGCCGGTCGTAGTCCGAGCGCTGCGCCCGGGTGCTGCGCCCGGTCCCGTAGACCGTCGCGCCGGCCGCCCCCAGCTCCACGGCGATGCCGCGGCCCGCACCGCGGGTCGCCCCGGCCACCAGCGCGACCTTGCCGTGCAGTTGTCCACTCATGTCTGCGATTCCTCCTCTTCCCGAACGGTTCGGAAGCGAACCTGCCAGCGAATCCGGACACCTGCGGTCAGGATTCCCCGGCGGGTTCCGGACCACTCGTCGCAGCTCCGCCATGCGAAAGGAGTTCATGCACCGGCTCTTCTGCCTGCCTCGACCGGGTGAGCGGTACTCGGGGTACGGTATTGGTGGTGATCACGTCCGCGACGTGATCGCCACCAAGGGGAGGAACAAGACTGGGCTCGCTGCGGCGGACGGACCCGCCGGGCGGCGGTGAAAGCGGTCGGGACGGAAGCGACGAGGTGCGCGGCACAACACACCTGCTGAAACTCCCGGCGTGGCTGCTGGACGCGGGGGCGGTTGCTTGCCTACCGTCCGGACCGGGCACGGGAACGGCCGAAGCTCGCATCACGCACCGACAGCGACCGGGGGAACCCGCGTCGGCGACGACCGGTACCGCGGCCGCCCCGGCGGTCGACGCAGAGAGCACAGAGCCACGATCAGGAAGGCGGATCCGATGACGCCCCCGCACAACTATCTCGCGGTGATCAAGGTCGTCGGCATCGGCGGCGGCGGCGTCAACGCCGTGAACCGCATGATCGAGGTCGGGCTCAAAGGTGTCGAGTTCATCGCGGTGAACACCGACGCGCAGGCCCTGCTGATGTCGGATGCCGACGTGAAGCTCGACATCGGCCGCGAGCTGACCCGCGGCCTCGGAGCCGGTGCGGCTCCGGAGGTCGGCCACAAGGCCGCCGAAGATCACAAGGAAGAGATCGAAGAGGTCCTCAAGGGCGCCGACATGGTGTTCGTGACCGCCGGCGAGGGCGGCGGCACCGGCACCGGCGGCGCGCCCGTCGTGGCGTCGATCGCGCGCAAGCTCGGCGCGCTGACCATCGGCGTGGTCACCCGGCCGTTCTCCTTCGAGGGCAAGCGCCGCGCGGCCCAGGCCGAACAGGGCATCAAGGAGCTGCGCGACTGCTGCGACACGCTCATCGTCATCCCGAACGACCGGCTGCTGCAGCTCGGCGACATCGGGGTGAGCCTGATGGACGCCTTCCGGTCCGCGGACGAGGTGCTGCTCTCCGGTGTCCAGGGCATCACCGACCTGATCACCACCCCGGGTCTGATCAACCTCGACTTCGCCGACGTCAAGAGCGTCATGTCCGGCGCGGGCAGCGCGCTGATGGGCATCGGCTCAGCGCGCGGCGAGGGACGGGCGGTGCAGGCCGCGCAGAAGGCGATCAACTCGCCGCTGCTGGAGGCGTCCATGGAGGGCGCGCACGGAGTGCTGCTGGCGATAGCGGGCGGTTCCGACCTCGGGCTGTTCGAGATCAACGAGTCGGCGTCGCTGGTGCAGGAATCCGCGCACCCCGAGGCCAACATCATCTTCGGCACGGTCATCGACGACTCGCTCGGCGACGAGGTGCGGGTGACCGTGATCGCGGCCGGGTTCGACTCCGGCACGCCCACCCACAAGAAGCTCGAACCGACGAAGGTCGGCGCGCGCACCGAGGAGCCCGAGCCCGCTCCGGTCCCGGAGAAGCCCACACCGCAGCCGGTGGCGAGCGAGCCCGCACCGCCGCAGCAGCCCGCGCCGCAGCCGCCGCAGCAGTCGACCCCGGCTCCGCAGCCCGCGCCGCCGGTGCAGCCCACTCCGCAGCCCGCTCCGCAGGCGGAACAGCCAGCGGCCCAGCCGGTTCCGGCGCAGCCGGAGCCCGCGCCGGAACCGCCGCAGCGGCCGAACCTCGGCCAGCGGTCCGGGCTGTTCGGCAGCGACGGCTCCTCGACCGGGCAGCAGAACGTCTCGGTGCCCACCCGCGCCACCGGCGGTTATCCGACGCACAGCGGTACCTCCGCCACGGGCCGCCCCGGTGCGCTGCCCAACCGCGGCATCCCGGTCAACGACGACACCGACGACGACGTCGACATACCGCCCTTCATGCGTCGCTGAAGCGCGGTGCCCGCACCGCGCGGCGCATGAGCGAGAATCGACACCGGAAACACCGCGTTTCCGGTGTCGACTTGTGTTCGGGAGGCTGAGCAGCAGTGCGGATTCGGCGCGTGATCACCACGCGGGAGGGCGGGAGTTCCCGGCCGCCCTTCGACACCTTCAACCTGGGCGGCCGGGTCGGTGACGACCCCGCGGCCCTGGCGGCGAACCAGCGCAAGCTGGCCGACGGCATCGGCCTGCCCGAAGAGCGTCTGGTGTGGATGGAGCAGATCCACGGGCGCACCGCGACCATCGTCGACGGGCCGCAGCCGGCGCCGGTGGAGGCGACCGATGCGCTGGTGACCGCCGAGCCGAAGCTGGCGCTGATCGCCCTCACCGCGGACTGCGTGCCGGTGCTGCTCGGCGACCCGGAGACCGGCGTGGTCTCGGCGGTGCACGCCGGCCGGGTCGGCGCGCGCGTGGGAGTGCTCGTCGCGGCGCTGAAGGCGATGCAGGAAGCGGGCGCGCGACTGGACCGGATCGAGGCGCTGCTCGGCCCGGCGGCCTGCGGCGAGTGCTACGAGGTGCCTGCCGAGATGCAGGCCGACGTCGAGAAGCACCTGCCGGGGAGCGCGTGCAAGACCCGCAAGGGCACCGCCGGGCTCGACCTGCGAGCGGGGCTCTGGGAGCAGCTGGCCGCGGCCGGGATCGCCAAGATCGGCGTCGATCCGCGCTGCACCATGGAATCCCCGGAGCTCTACAGCCATCGCCGCGACAACGGCCGCACCGGCCGGTTCGCCGCGGTGATCTGGGCCGAGCCGGAGGAGACCGAGTGAGCGAGGAGCTGCGGCGGGCCGAGCTGGCGGAGTCGCTTCGGGAGGTCCGCGACCGGGTCGACCGCGCCTGCCGGGCGGCGGGGCGCGAGCCCGACGAGGTCGAGTTGCTCGCGGTGACGAAGACCTTCCCGGCATCGGACGTGGCGCTGCTGGCCGATCTCGGGCTGACCGAGTTCGCCGAGAACCGGGAGCAGGAGGCGCGCGGCAAGGTCGCCGAGTTCGCCGAGCTGCGGCCGGCGGCGGAGGCGCACTGGCACATGGTCGGGCAGCTGCAGCGGAACAAGGCCCGGGCCGTGGTCCGCTGGGCCGACGTGGTCGAGTCGGTGGACAGCGAGCGGCTCGTCGAGGCGCTGGGCCGGGCCGCCGCGAACGCCCTGGACGCGGGGGAGCGCGAGCGTCCGCTGGACGTCCTCGTGCAGGTGGGCCTGGACGAGGCGACCGGGCGCGGCGGCTGCCGTCCGGATGACGTGCCGGCGCTGGCCGATATGATCACGCGTACGAGTGGTCTTAGGCTGCGTGGCGTGATGGCCGTCGCCCCGTTGGGTGGCGAACCCGATGTGGCTTTTGCCACACTTTCCAAGATCTCCGAGCGCTTGCGCCGTGATCACCCCGAAGCTGGCGAAGTGTCGGCGGGGATGTCCGGCGACCTGGAAAGTGCCGTTGCCCACGGCTCGACCCGGGTGCGTGTCGGAACCGCGCTGCTCGGTGGGCGGCGGTTAACCTCGCCATAGCCGTGAACAGGGGGGTCGAAGGCCGGCCGCCTCGTGCTCGGTGCTAAGGAGTCGCAGAGGAAGGGCATGCCGATGAGCGCTTTGCACAAGTTGAAGGCCTACTTCGGCATGGTCCCGGCCGACGAGGTGGACGACTACGACGACGAGCCCGGCTATCGCGATCGGTACTCCGACGCCGATCGCGATGCCTATGACGGCCCGTCGGATCGGGTCGGCGCGCGTCGCCGGGTCGGCACCCGCGGCGGCTACCAGGCAGAGGCCGAGGCGGAAGCGGACAGCTTCGTCGAGGAGTACCGCGAGCCTGCGGCGCGTCCCCGGCGGCAGTGGACACCGGACGCGCCGATTCGCAGCGTGACACCGGCCGACCCGCCGCGGGAGTCCGTCTCCCGGCTGCGGGCGGTCACCGACACGGGCACCCAGTTCAACTTGAGCAAGATCACAACGCTGCACCCGCGCAGCTACAGCGAGGCCCGCACGATCGGCGAGCAGTACCGGGACGGCACGCCGGTGATCATGAACCTGACCGAGATGGAGGAGGCCGACGCCAAGCGCCTGGTCGACTTCGCCGCAGGTCTGGCGTTCGCGCTGCGGGGCTCGATCGAGAAGGTCACGAACCGCGTGTTCTTGCTCTCACCGCCGAACGTGGACGTCGCGGCGGAGGACAAGCGGCGGCTGGCCGAGGGTGCCTTTTTCAACTACGGGTGAGTGGTGGCACAGTTGAAGCGTGAACCCGGTGCAGATCGTCCTGTTTTACGTTCTGTTCTTCTTCTGGCTGCTGCTCACGGCCCGTATCGTGATCGAACTCGTTCGAGTGTTCGCTCGCGATTGGCGGCCCGTCGGAGGGGTTGCAATCGCGTTGGAGAGCATCTACACAGTGACCGACCCACCCGTAAAGTTGGTGCGTCGGGTGATTCCGACGGTCCGGATCGGCGGCGTCGGACTGGACCTATCGATTATGGTGCTGCTGCTGGTCGTGTTCATACTGATGCGACTGGTGCAGCCCGGGTGACGGGGAACCCGGGCTACCCGCAGCCGAGGAGTGCGTGAGGTGATCTTGTGGGCCTGACCCCCGCCGACGTGCATAACGTCGCGTTTAGCAAACCTCCGATCGGTAAGCGGGGCTACAACGAGGACGAGGTGGACGCATTCCTCGACCTGGTTGAAGCCGAGCTTGCCCGGCTGGTGGAGGAGAACAACGACCTGCGCAGCCAGGTGGAGCAGCTGGAGTCCCAGCTGCAGACCGCGCAGGTCGACTTGGACGACGCGCGCAGCCAGGCCGCGTCGGTTCCCTCGACCCCGGCCGCCCCACCGGAGGAACCGCGCCGGCTTACCCCGGTCCCGGCGCCGACCGCCGCCGAGCAGACGTCCCCGGGCGGTGACCACCACGTGCAGGCCGCCAAGGTGCTGGGCCTCGCACAGGAGATGGCCGACCGGCTGACCGGTGAGGCCAAGGCCGAGGCCGACGGCATGTTGTCCGAGGCGCGGACGAAGTCCGAGCAGCTGCTGTCCGAAGCGCGCTCGAAGTCCGACAGCATGGTCAACGAGTCCCGGACCCGTGCCGAGACGATGCTCAACGACGCCCGCACGCGGGCCGAGACGCTGGAGCGGCAAGCCCGCGACAAGGCGGCGAGCCTGGAGCGCGACGCGCAGCGCAAGCACGCCGAGGTGATGGGCAACATCACGTCGGAGAAGAACGCCCTCGAGAAGAAGATCGAGACCCTGCGCACGTTCGAGCGCGAGTACCGCACTCGACTGCAGACCTACCTGGAGTCGCAGCTTCGCGAACTGCAGGACCGGGGCTCGGCCGCGCCCGCCGACAGCAGCGGCAGCCGGTCGTCCGGTCAGCAGGCCAGCTACAGCTTCGGGGCGCGCGCAGCCGAAGCAGGCTGAGCGAGTTCGTCCGCATCGGCGGCGACGGGCTGAACCGCCCGTCGCCGCTGACGTGCATCGGGGGCGTTCGGCGAGGGGCGTGAGGTCGCGTGCTGTTGGTCGTGCTGCTGCTGGTCCTGGTGGCCGGTGGTGTTCTGGCCGGGGCGGTCGCCGCGGGCGAACCGGATCTGGCGTGGCTGTCGGTGCTGATCAGCGTCGTCGGCGTGGCGCTGCTGGTCGCCGATCGGCGGCGGCGCCGGGCCGGGCCGCGCGAGCGGCCGGCGGCGGAGCCCGCGCCGGTAGACGGCAAGGAGCCGGGCGAGGAGCGCAGCAACGCCGCGGAAGCGGCGGATCCGGGCGCCGAGGTGCTGGTGCTCGATGAACGGCCGCGCTACCACGTGCGCACCTGCGAGTGGATCGGTGATCGGAAGACGATCGCGTTGCCGCTGCGCGAGGCCAGGGAGCTCGGCTTCACGCCGTGCGCCCGCTGCGCGCCGAACGCGACGCTGGCCGCCGAGGTCCGCCGCGCGTAGCAGTTTCAATTGAACCTCCGCCCTCCCCGGGGCTCGGGGACGGTTCCGGGTGAAACCGCGCACCGGTGAAAACCGCTGGCGGGCGCCCGGTACCCTGGACTGACCAGGCAATGATCCGGCCATCACCGGGGAGCCTCCGGAAGAACGGGTGCCCGGCCTGGGCGCCTCAGTAGAACCGGACGGGTCCAGCCCGTCACAGCTGGCAACGAGTGGTCGTCGGCGTCGTTCGGCGGCAAGCGGGGTGGTACCGCGGATCTCGTGCGGGCATGCGCGCGAGGTGTCGTCCCCGCGTGGGCACCGGAGTTTCGGTGACCGTGCGGCGGAAACGACACACCGCGAGGAGCACAACCGCGATGGCTTATCCCAAGGTTCAGTTCGGCGACGCCGGTGAGCGCGGCGTGGCAGCCCAGCCCGTGTTCCCCGAGATCGAGCGCCAGGTGCTGGATTTCTGGGCCGACGACAAGACCTTCCGGGCCTCGGTGCAGGCCCGCGAGGCCGGCGCCAACGGCGCCAACGAGTTCGTCTTCTACGACGGGCCGCCGTTCGCCAACGGGCTGCCGCACTACGGGCACCTGCTGACCGGCTACGTCAAGGACGTGGTGCCGCGCTACCAGACCATGCGCGGCCGCCGGGTGGAGCGCCGGTTCGGCTGGGACTGCCACGGGCTGCCCGCCGAGGTGGAGGCGGAGAAGCAGCTCGGCATCACGTCGAAGTCCGAGATCGAGCAGATGGGCGTCGCCGCGTTCAACGACGCGTGCCGGGCCTCGGTGCTGCGCTACACCGCCGAGTGGGAGGACTACGTCACCCGGCAGGCCCGGTGGGTGGACTTCGACAACGACTACAAGACGCTCGACCTGGACTACATGGAAAGCGTCATGTGGGCCTTCAAGACCCTGTGGGACAAGGGTCTGGTCTACGAGGGCTTCCGGGTGCTCTGGTACTGCTGGCGGTGCGAGACGCCGCTGTCCAACACCGAGACCAAGATGGACGACGTCTACCGCCAGCGACAGGACCCGGCGGTGACCGTGGGCCTGCGGCTCAACGCGCCGGGCAAGGCCTTCGACGGCGCGCTGGCCCTGGTGTGGACGACGACCCCGTGGACCATGCCGTCGAACTTCGCAGCGGCCGTGCACCCGGACGTGGACTACGTGCTGGTCGCGCCGCCCAACGCCACCGAGCGCTACGTGCTGGCCGAGGCGCGGCTCGGCGCGTACGCGCGGGAGCTCGGCGAGGACGTGGCCGAGCACGTGGTGGAGCGGGTCAAGGGGGCCGACCTGCTCGGTGTCCGCTACACACCGCCGTTCGACTTCTTCGTCGGCAACCGCAATGCCCACCAGGTGCTGCCCGGGGAGTTCGTCACCACCGAGGACGGCACCGGAATCGTGCACATCGCGCCGTTCGGTGAGGACGACAAGGCCGTCACCGATGCGGCGGATGTCGAGCTGGCGGTCCCGGTCGACGCCCACGGCAAGTTCACCGCCGAGGCTCCGCCTTACGAGGGCCAGCACATCTTCGACGCCAACAAGCAGATCATCCGCGATCTCAAGGACGCCGGGCTCCTGCTGCGGCACGAGACCTACGACCACCCGTACCCGCACTGCTGGCGCTGCGACAACCCGCTCATCCAGCGTCCGGTGTCCTCCTGGTTCGTGGCGGTCAGCCAGTTCAAGGACCGGATGGTCGAGCTGAACCGGCAGATCAACTGGGTGCCGGGGCACATCCGGGACGGCCAGTTCGGCAAGTGGCTGGAGAACGCCCGCGACTGGAACATCTCCCGCAACCGGTACTGGGGTTCGCCGATCCCGGTGTGGGTCTCCGACGACCCGGCCTACCCGCGCACCGACGTCTACGGCTCGCTGGACGAGCTGGAGCGCGACTTCGGGGTGCGGCCGGCGAACCTGCACCGCCCGGAGATCGACGACCTGACCCGGCCGAACCCGGACGACCCGACCGGGAAGTCGACGATGCGCCGGGTGCCGGAGGTGCTGGACTGCTGGTTCGAATCCGGCTCGATGCCGTTCGCCCAGGTGCACTACCCGTTCGAGAACTCGGAGTGGTTCGAGCACCACTACCCGGGCGACTTCATCGTCGAGTACAACGGCCAGACCCGCGGCTGGTTCTACCTGCTGCACGTGCTGGCGACGGCGCTGTTCGACCGGCCGGCGTTCACCAACGTGCTGGCGCACGGCATCGTGCTGGGCGACGACGGCCTGAAGATGTCGAAGTCCAAGCGCAACTACCCGGACGTCAACGAGGTCTTCGACCGCGACGGCTCCGACGCGATGCGCTGGTTCCTGATGGCCAGCCCGATCCTGCGCGGCGGCGACCTGGTGGTCACCGAGCGCGGCATCCGGGACGCGGTGCGCCAGGCGGTGCTGCCGCTGTGGAACTCCTGGTACTTCCTGGCGCTGTACGCAAACGCCGAGGGCGTCTCCGGCGAGTCCAAGGTGGACAGCGAGCACGTGCTGGACCGGTACGTCCTGGCCAAGACGCACGAGCTGGTCGGCGACGTGCAGTCCGCGATGGACTCGTTCGACCTCGCGGGTGCCTGCTCGGAGGTGCGGGACTTCCTGGAGGTGCTGACCAACTGGTACGTGCGCCGGTCCCGCGACCGCTTCTGGGCGGGTGACCGGGACGCGATCAACACGCTGCACACCGTGCTGGAGGTGACCTGCCGGGTGGTGGCGCCGATGCTGCCGCTGACCGCGGAGGCGGTCTGGCGCGGGCTGACCGGCGGTCGCTCGGTGCACCTGGCGGACTGGCCGCTGGTCGACGAGCTGCCCGCGGACGCCGCGCTGGTGACCGCGATGGACGAGGTGCGCCAGGTGTGCTCGTCGGTGTCGAGGCTGCGCAAGTCCAACAACCTCCGGGTGCGGTTGCCGCTGGCCAAGCTCGTGGTCGCCACCCCGGACGCGGAGGCGCTGCGGCCCTTCGCGGACCTGATCCGCGACGAGGTCAACGTCAAGGACCTGGAGCTGAGCACCGACGTCGCCGCGCACGGTCACTTCGAGATCGCGGTGAACGCGCGGGCCGCCGGTCCGCGGCTGGGCCGCGACGTGCAGAAGGTGATCAAGGCGGTGAAGTCGGGCGAGTGGCAGCGTACCGGCGGCACCGTGGTCGCGGCGGGCATCGAGCTGCAGGAGAACGAGTTCGACGAGCGGCTGGTCTCCACCGACCCCGGCGCGGCCTCGGCGCTGCCCGGCGGCAAGGGCCTGGTGGTGCTGGACACCGAGGTGACCCCGGGGCTGGCGGCCGAGGGCCTGGCCCGCGACGTGGTCCGCGTCGTCCAGCAGGCCCGCAAGGAGGCGGACTTCCAGGTCTCCGACCGGATCGCGGTGGCGATCTCGGCCCCGGCCGAGGTCCTGTCGGCCGTCGCCGAGCACCGCGAGTTCATCGCCGCCGAAACGCTGGCGAACGCGGTCGAGTCCGGCGACGTGGCGGACGGTTTCACCGGTACCGTCGGTGACGGCACCGAGATCAAGATCGGTGTCACCAAGGCCTGATCCCGCGAGGTCGAGGGCGCTTTCCACCGGATTTCCCGGCGGGAAGCGCCCTTCGCGCTTCCCGGGGTCGGTGTGACCAAGGCCGCTCCCACGATCCGGGATCACTGTTGTCCGGCGCCGCGGCGGTTTCCTAAGGTCCGTAGTCGAAGGTCATGAGCGCCAGCGTCAAGCCCCGGCTTGCTGGCCGGCAACCCTCCAACCGCGGTGGGGTGCCCCGGGTGAGGACCTGGCCGGTCGTGCAGGGCGATCCGGCAAGCGCGGACCCCTCCTGGGCGGGTCCGATGAGGCCCCCGAGGAGGCCGTCATGTCTTCTGCCGTCATCGACATCCCGAAGCAGTCCGATGTGGACTACCGGATCCCCGCTGTCGTCGGCCGCTCGCTGCAGGTCCCGCTGGTCACCGGCGAGCACATCGGATACGCGAACCTCGATCACGGGGCGAGCGCGCCTTGTCTGGAGCCGGTGCAGTCGGCAGTGGACGAGCTGCTGCCCTGGTACGCGAGCGTGCACCGCGGCGCCGGGTTCGCCTCCCAGGTGTGCACCCGGGTATACGAGGGCGCCCGGGACAAGCTCCGGACCTTCGTCGGCGCCCGGCGAACCGACTCGGTGATCTTCACCCGCAACACCACCGATGCCCTGAACCTGCTGGGGCGGGCGCTGCCGCGCGGCACCTCCGTCGTCGTCTTCGACACCGAGCACCACGCCGCGCTGCTGCCCTGGTCGGGTCCGCGGGTGCGCCGCCTGCCCGCGCCGGAGACCCCGGCGGACGCGGTCGCCGCGCTCGACGCCGCGCTGGCCGAATGCCCGGAGGGGCCGCGGCTGGCGGTGATCACGGGCGCCTCCAACGTCACCGGCGAGGTGTGGCCGGTCGCCGAGCTCGCGAAGGCAGCGCGGCGGCGCGGGGCGCGCACCGTGCTGGACGCCGCGCAGCTCGCGCCGCACCGGCCGGTGCGGATCGGCGAGCTCGATGTCGACTACGTCGCGATCTCCGGGCACAAGCTCTACGCCCCGTTCGGCGCGGGCGCGCTGATCGGCCGCGCGGACTGGCTCAACGCCGCCGAGCCGTACCTGGCGGGCGGCGGCGCGACCCGGCTGGTGCAGGAGCGGTCGGTCAGCTGGACGACCGGGCCGGAGCGGCACGAGGCCGGTTCGCCGAACACCGTCGGCGTGCACGCGCTGGCCAAGGCCTGCGAGACCCTCGCGGCCAACTGGCCGGACGTCGTCGAGCACGAGGAGACGCTGCTGCGCCGGCTGCGGGCCGGGCTGCGCGGCGTGCCAGGGCTGCGCGAGCTGCGGTTGTTCGACGCCGATCACGACCGGGTCGGCGTGGTGAGCTTCACCATCGACGGTCAGGACCCCGGCCTGCTGGCCGCGGCGCTTTCCGCGGAGCACGGCATCGGCGTCCGCGACGGCTTGTTCTGCGCGCACGTGGCCACGCGGCGGCTGCTCTCGCGGGCGGGCTCGGACGCCGACCGCGCGGTGCGCGTCAGCGTCGGGCTGGGCACGACGGCGGAGCACATCGACCGCCTGGTGAACGCGCTGCGGCGGCTGGTGGCAGTGGGTCCGGTCTGGCGCTACGAGCAGGTCGACGGCCGCTGGGTGCCGGTCAACGACCCGCGCCCGCTGCCGGACTTCCTCGGCTGACCGGGACCCGGCTCTGCCTGCCCGTGAGCGTTTTGGGGCGTTCTGGCACCCCAATGCGCTCACGGTACTTGACCAGTGGAAACGGGGCCTCGTGGGCGAAGCGGGACGCAGGGGTGCCGGCCTCGGGGTGACGGTGTGTTCAAGGGCGCATCGCGGGGAGTGGTCCTGCCGGACCGCGTGCGGGCGGGTTCAGGGACAATGGCTGGCGTGAGCACCGAGCAGTCCTCCCCGAGGGAGTCCTCAGCAGAGCAGGCGGGCACCGAGCCGACCCCCGCGGAACAGGCACCCGAGACGCAGGCCGAGGCGGTGGAGCCGCCCAAGCGCGCCTCCGGGAAGCTGCTCGGGTTGCTGGGCGGGGTCGCCGTGGTGGCCCTGGCCATCGACATCCTCACCAAGGTCGCCGTGGTCGCCAACCTGGAGGGCGAGCAGCCGGTCGAGTTGTTCGGCGGCCTGCTCTACCTCGACGTGCTGCGCAACCCCGGTGCCGCGTTCTCGCTGGCCACCGGCATGACCTGGCTGCTCGCGCTGCTCGCCATCGCGGTCGTCGGCGTGATCATCTGGCTGGCGCCGAAGCTGCGCTCGCCGGGCTGGGCGGTGGGGCTCGGCCTGGTGCTCGGCGGTGCCTGCGGCAACCTGGTCGACCGGATCTTCCGAGCCCCCGGACCGCTGCAGGGGCACGTGGTGGACTTCCTGTCGGTGTTCGCGCCGGGCGGCGCGGTGTGGCCGGTGTTCAACGTCGCCGACTCCTGCATCGTCTGCGGCGGCATCCTGGTCGTGCTGATGTCGCTGCTGGGCCGCGACTACGACGGCACGGTGCACCGCAAGAAGAAGGCAGCGCAGTCGTGAGCGATCTTCGGACGCTGCCGGTTCCCGACGGGCTGGACGGCATGAGGGTCGACGCGGGCCTGTCGAAGCTGCTCGGCCTGTCCCGCAGCGCCGTCGCCTCGCTGGCCGAGTCCGGTGACGTGCTGGTCGACGGCAACCCGGCGGGCAAGTCGGACCGGCTGGTCGCCGGGGCCTGGCTGGAGGTGACGCTGCCGCCGGCGCAGCAGCCGCTGCAGGTCGTCGCGGTGCCGGTGGACGGGCTCAGGATCCTGCACCAGGACGACGACATCGTCGTGGTCGACAAGCCGATCGGCGTCGCCGTGCACCCGAGCCCGGGCTGGGAGGGGCCGACCGTGGTCGGCGGGCTCGCCGCCGCGGGCGTGCGCATCGCGACCTCCGGAGCCTCGGAGCGGCAGGGCGTCGTGCACCGCCTGGACGCGGGCACCACGGGTGTGATGGTCGTTGCCAAGAGCGAGCACGCGTACTCGGTGCTCAAGCGCGCGTTCAAGGAACGCACCGTGGACAAGCGGTACCACGCGGTGGTGCAGGGGCATCCGGACCCGAGCCGCGGCACCATCGACGCGCCGATCGACCGGCACCCGCGCCACGACTACAAGTTCGCGGTCGTCACCGGCGGCAAGCCCAGCGTCACCCACTACGAGACGGTGGAGGCGTTCCGCGCGGCGTCGCTGGTGGACGTGAAGCTGGAAACCGGGCGCACGCACCAGATCCGGGTGCACTTCGCGGCGATCAAGCACCCCTGCGTCGGCGACCTGACCTACGGCGCGGACCCGGTGCTGGCCCGACGACTCGCCATTACCCGGCAGTGGCTGCACGCGCGCAGCCTCTCCTTCGAGCACCCGTCCGGCGGCTGGGTCACGTTCGAAAGCGACTACCCCGCCGACCTGCAGCACGCGCTGGACGAGCTCCGCGGTCAGGACGGCTGAGCCGGGTACGGTGGCGGACAAGCCTGTGAACGAGCAAGGGGGCTTGATGGCACAGTCGAGGTCGTTCGACGGGTCGGATGCACCGACGCCACCCAGCGGCATGCCGGTGTTCGACGCCGGAGCCGACGCGGACACGCCGCCGGCCGGTTTCACCAGCCTCGGCGACGTGATCAGCGCGGAGGACGTGGGGAAGGCGGCGCCGTCGGTGCTCGGCGCGCCGGAACCGAACCAGGCGGGGGGCGAAGCGGGGGACTGGCCGACGCTGGAGTACCGCAGCCGCACCAAGCCGGAACGCCCCAAGCGCAACAACCCGCTGAACATCTTCCGCCGCGGCAAGGAGTCATGAGCCCTTCGGGCAGCCGTGGCAGGAAGAGACTCACGGCCCCTGGGTTGGCTCACGCCCTACAGCGGCTGTTTCGACTTGGGTGACGCGTCGGCTTTTGTTCTTGAAGCGGCGTAGCCGCTTAGCCCACCTACGCAGCCGGCACCGTCGCGGGTTCTCAGACGTCGTCTGGCGAGGACAGCCTCGGCGCGTCGTATTGGACATACGTGTGTCGGGGATCCCGGAGTCCAGGCGGCGGCCGTAACTCCCGCAGGGGGGCCGCCACCTGCACCGCCAGGCAAAAGGAGTTCGGAGAAAAGCTCTACAGCGCCTTGAGCTCTTCGACCACTTCTCGCACCGAGGCCTTGGCGTCGCCGAAGAGCATCGTCGTCTTCGGGTCCGTGTAGAGCGGGTTGTCCACGCCCGCGAAGCCCGCGCGCATAGAGCGCTTCAGGACGACGATCGCCTTCGCCTGGTCGACGTTGAGGATCGGCATGCCGTAGATCGGCGAGTTCGGGTCGGTGCGAGCCGCCGGGTTGGTGACGTCGTTGGCGCCGATCACCAGCGCGACGTCCGCGCGGGCGAACTCGTCGTTGATCTCGTCCATCTCCTTGAGCTGCTCGTAGGGCACGTCGGCCTCGGCGAGCAGCACGTTCATGTGGCCGGGCATCCGGCCCGCCACCGGGTGGATCGCGTAGTCGACGGCAACCCCCTTGTCCGCCAGCAACTTCGCCATGTCCTGCACCGCGTGCTGGGCCTGCGCGACCGCCATGCCGTAGCCGGGCACCACGATCACCTGCCCGGCGTAGGCCAGCTGGATCGCCACGTCGGCCGCGCTGACCGAGCGGACCGTGCCGTCGGTGGCCGCCGGGGCCGCGGCCGCGCCGCCGCCGAAACCGCCGGCCACGATCGACGGGATCGACCGGTTCATGGCCTTGGCCATCTGGTCGGTGAGGATCGAGCCGGACGCGCCGACCAGCATGCCCGCCACGATCATCGCGGTGTTGCCCAGCGCCAGCCCGGCCGCGGCCGCCGACAGCCCGGTGAACGCGTTGAGCAGCGATACCACCACCGGCATGTCGGCCCCGCCGATCGGCAGCACCACCGCGATCCCGGCCAGCCCGGCCAGCACCAGCACCGCCACGATCAGCAGTTCCGCGGTGCCGCCGAGGCCGATCGCCACGGCGCAGCCGATCGCCCCGGCCAGCAGCAGCACGTTCAGCGGCATCTGCAGCCGGCCGACGGTGATCGGACGCCCCGGCACGATCTCCTGCAGCTTGCCGAAGGCGACCAGCGATCCCCAGAACGAGATCGAGCCGACGATCGCCGCGAACAGCGTCGAGATCGGCACGAACGCCGGTTCGCCCTGGAACCCGGTGGTCTCCCGGAACTCCACCCACGCGGTGAGCGCCACCGCGCCGCCGCCGACGCCGTTGAACAGCGCGACCATCTGCGGCATCGCGGTCATCTTCACCCGCCGCGCGGCGGGCACGCCGATGACCGTGCCGAGCGCCAGGCCCAGCACGATCAGCCACCAGTTGCCCAGGCCCGGGGTGAGCAGCGTGGCGACGACGGCGACCACCATGCCCGCCGCCGCGATCGCGTTGCCGCGGACCGCGGTGCGCGGGCCGGTCAGCCCCATCAGGCCGTAGATGAACAGCGCGAACGCCAAGATGTAGAGCACCGAGCGCAGGGTGATCACTTGTCGGCACCCTTCCGCGTCGGCTCCGGCTTCCGCTTGAACATGCCCAGCATCCGGTCGGTGACCAGGAATCCGCCGACGACGTTGATGGTGCCGAAAACGATGGCCACCAGCGCCAGCAGTTGCGAGCCGAGGTCCTCCACCCCGGATCCGAGCACGAGCACGCCGCCGAGCAGCACGATGCCGTGGATGGCGTTGGTGCCGGACATCAGCGGTGTGTGCAGCGTGTTCGGCACCTTCGAGATCACCGCGAAGCCGACGAACCCCGCCAGCACCAGGACCGCGAGATCGGCCAGGAACATCGCCCCTCCTCCCGTTCGCCCATGGAATCGTTGATGCTCATGCCGGGTCCGGACAGGTGATGCAGGCGGCGGCGAGGACCTCGTCGGTGAGGTCGGGGGCGAGGCGGCCGTCGACGAGCATCAGCTCCAGGAGAGCTTGCACGTTGCGGGCGTAGAGCTCGCTGGCGTGCTCCGGCATGCTCGCCGGGAGGTTCAGCGGCGCCGCGATGGTGATCTCGTGGCCGACCACGGTTCGCCCCGGCTCGCTGAGCTCGCAGTTGCCGCCCGTCGCGCCCGCCAGGTCGACGATCACGCTGCCCGGCCGCATCCGGCGCACCGCCTCCGCCGGGACCAGCTTCGGGGCCGGCCGGCCCGGCACCAGGGCGGTGGTGATCACCACGTCGAAACCGGCGATGGCCGAGTTGAGCCGGTGGGTCTGCTCGGCGCGCTCGTCGTCGGTCAGCTCCCGGGCGTAGCCGCCCTCGCCGACCGCCGAAACGCCCAGGTCCAGCCACTTGGCGCCCACCGAGCGCACCTGGTCGGCGACCTCCGGTCGCACGTCGTAGCCGGTGGTGCGGGCGCCGAGCCGCTTCGCGGTCGCCAGCGCCTGCAGACCGGCCACCCCGACGCCGAGCACCAGCACCGACGCGGGCTTCACGGTGCCCGCCGCGGTGGTCAGCATCGGGAAGAACCGGGTGCATTCGCTCGCCGCCAGCAGGACCGCCCGGTAGCCCGCGACGTTGGCCTGCGAGGACAGCGCGTCCATCGACTGGGCCCGGGAGATGCGCGGCACCGACTCCAGCGCGAAGCCCCGCACCCCGGCGGCCCGCAGCCGGTCGGCGATGTCCGGATCGGTCAGCGGCGCCAGGAACCCGATCAGCGCCGACCCGGGCGACAGCCGGGCGATCTCCGCCTCGGTCGGCGCGTTCACCTTGACCACGACGTCGGCGGACCACGGGTCGCCGATGGTCGCGCCCGCCTTGGCGAACGCCTCGTCCGGGATCAGCGCGGCCTGCCCGGCACCGGCCTCGACCACGACGCCGAGGCCTTGCGCGCACAACCGCTCCACCACGCCCGGGACGAGCGCGACCCGGCGTTCACCGGGCACCGTCTCGCGCGGCACACCGACGCTGGTGCGACCGCTGTCCGGAGAGGTCATGACTCCAGCTCGTCACACCGCGGCGCAAACCGCAAGACCACCCGCCCGTTCGGCCCCGGGAGATCACCAGGACAGACGTACTGGAGGTGGGGAGTTCTGGCATTTCACCGGAGTTGCGGCCCCGCCGACCGGGAATGCGGCAAGGCGCTCAGAGGTCGGTGATGTCCCACATCAGGGTGCGCTGTTCGTCGCCGGGGCGGGGCGTCCAGCGGACCTTGGTGAGCTCCGTGTTCTCCGGCAGCACGTACACCGTGTGGCCGCCCGCGGTTTCGCCCGGCTGCACGCCGATGCGGTGCGGTGGGCGGGAGGACAGCGATACCGGCGCCTTCGACACCGCCCCGCCGTCCTCGGTGATCAGCTCCAGGTACAGGTCGGGCAGCGAGGCGAACGGCGTCGCCCCGCGGTTGGTCAGCTCGGTGTGCACGACGACCGCGCGCTCGCCGTCCTGCAGCTCGTAGCCCGCCGCGGTGAACAGGAAGTCGGCCGGGTCCACGACCTCCACGAGCAGGATCGTGATCCGCTCGCCCTCCAGACCCTCGACGTCGAGCTTGCTGCCGACCTTGCCGGTGCGCACCGGCTGCTGCTGCGGCGCGGCCTGGGCGCCCGGCCACTGCTGGTCGCCGCGGGCCCAGGCGGCCGATCCCGGCGGCCCCCACACGTTCATCGGGTTCGGCGGCGCGGGCTGCTGCTGGAAGGAGGTCGCCGGCGGACCGGCCGGGACGAACGGCTGCGGGCCGCTCGCGCCGCCGTACGGCGCCGGGTAGCCGCCGGTGGGCATCGGGTAGCCGCCGCTGGGCTGCGGATACGAGCCGCTGGGCTGCGGGTAGGAGCCGGACGGCTGCACCTGGTGGCCGCCGCTGGCCTGCCCCTGCACCTGGTACGGCCCGCTGGCCATGTTCTGCTGCGCGGCCCAGTGCTGGGCGGCCGCGACCGCGTTGCGGATGGCCTGGGGGTCGCACTCGACGCCGACGATCAGCGGCAGGCCGGTGGTGGAGAGGGCAGCAAGGCGTGCGGCGACGTCGCGCACGTCCATGCCGAGCCGACCGGCGATCTCGGGAACCGCCGCACGGCCCATCTCGGCGACGACGCTCAGCAGACGCACGTCCACGGGATCAGGGCCAGCCACGTCGTGCCACGCTACCCGCTCGCCCCGACCCAAGCGTAAACGGCATGTGCTTTTGATCCGGACTTCGCGACCGGGCGGCCGGGCAGCGGGGCGGCGCACACCCCGCCCGCGTGGAAACACCGCGCAACGCCGGGGGAATCTCCGGCCGAGTCGGGGCCGGGAGTTAGGCTGGCACCTCTCCCCGAAGCCCGCCGAAGGAGGACTTTCCCGTGCCTGTCGACCCCTTCGTTCACCTCCATGTGCACACCGAGTACTCGATGCTCGACGGTGCGGCGAAGGTGGGGGCGTTGTTCGCCGAAGCCGAGCGGTTGGGCATGCCCGCGGTGGGGATGACCGACCACGGCAACATGTTCGGCGCGGACGAGTTCTACCAGCAGGCGCGCAAGACCGGCATCAAGCCGATCATCGGGATCGAGGCCTACCTCGCACCCGGCAGCCGGTTCCACAAGAAGCCGGTGTTCTGGGGCGAGGCCAAGCAGCGCGGGACCGACGAGTTCGGTGAGGGCGGTGACGTCTCGGGTGCGGGTGCCTACACGCACATGACGATGGTGGCGCGCAACTCGACCGGCCTGCGCAACCTGTTCACGCTGTCCAGCCGCGCGAGCTTCGAGGGCATGTACCGCAAGCCGCGGATGGACAAGGAGCTGATCTCGGAGTTCTCCGAGGGCATCATCGCCACGACGGGTTGCCCGTCCGGCGAGGTGCAGACGCGGCTGCGGCTGCGGCAGTTCGACGAGGCGCTGCGGGCGGCGGCGGAGTACCAGGAGATCTTCGGCAAGGACCACTTCTTCCTGGAGCTGATGGACCACGGGCTGCCGATCGAGCGGTCGGTGCGCCAGGGACTGCTGGAGATCTCCAAGAAGCTGGGCATCCCGCCGCTGGCGACCAACGACAGCCACTACGTCACGGTCGACCAGGCCGAGTCGCACGGCGCGTTGCTGTGCGTGCAGTCGGGCAAGACGCTCAGTGATGAGTCGCGGTTCAAGTTCGACGGTGATGGTTATTACCTGAAATCCGCGGCCGAGATGCGGGAGTACTGGGACAAGGAGGTCCCGGGCGCGGCGGACAGCACGCTGCTGATCGCGGAGATGGTCGAGTCCTACGAGGACGTCTGGTCCTTCCAGGACCGGATGCCGCGCGTCACCGACGGCACCGGCCGGAGCGAGCGCGAGCTCCTGGAGGCCGAGGTCGAGCAGTACCTGCCGACGCGGTACCCGGACGGGCCGACGCAGGAGTGCCTGGACCGGATCAAGGTCGAGCTGGACGTGCTCGACACCAAGGGCTACTGCGCGTACTTCCTGGTGGTCGGCGACCTGACCCGGTGGGCGAAGTCGCAGGGCATCCACGTGGGGCCGGGCCGTGGTTCGGCCGCGGGTTCGCTGCTGGCCTACATCCTGCACATCACGAACCTGGACCCGCTGGAGCACGGGCTGATCTTCGAGCGGTTCCTGAACCCGGAGCGCGACTCCCCGCCGGACATCGACCTCGACTTCGACGACCGCCGCCGCGACGAGGTGCTGCAGTACGCGATCAACAAGTACGGCCGCGACAAGGTGGCGCAGGTCATCACCTTCGGCAAGATCAAGACGAAGGCGGCGATCAAGGACTCCGCGCGGGTGCACCACGGCCAGCCCGGGTTCGCCATCGCGGACAAGATCTCCAAGGCGCTGCCGCCGCCGATCGCGGCCAAGGACATCCCGCTGTCGGGCATCGTCGACCCGCAGCACGAGCGCTACGCCGAGGCCGCCGAGGTCCGCAGCCTGATCGAGACCGATCCGGCGGTGTCGCAGATCTTCGACACCGCGCGCGGCCTGGAGGGCCTGATCCGCAACGCCGGCGTGCACGCCTGCGCGGTGATCCTCTCCTCGCAGCCGCTGCTGGGCACGGTGCCGCTGTGGGCGCGCGACGACGGCTCGATCATCACCGGCTGGGACTACCCGTCGTGCGAGGCCATCGGCCTGCTGAAGATGGACTTCCTGGGCCTGTCGAACCTCACGATCCTCGGTGACTCGCTGCGGATGGTGAAGGAGAACCACGACCGCGACATCGACCTGTCCAACCTGGGGCTGGACGACAAGACCACCTACGAGATGCTCGCCCGCGGGGAAAGCCTGGGAGTGTTCCAGTTCGAAGGTGGCGGCATGCGGGAGCTGCTCAAACGCCTGCAGCCGACCGAGTTCGGCGACCTGGTGGCGGCCAACGCGCTGTACCGGCCGGGCCCGATGGACGTCAACGCGCACCTCGACTACGCGGACCGCAAGAACGGCCGCAAGGAGATCGAGCCGATCCACCCCGATCTCGAAGAGGATCTGCGCGACATCCTCGACGAGACCTACGGCCTGATCGTCTACCAAGAGCAGATCATGGCGATCGCGCAGAAGGTGGCGGGCTACAGCCTCGGCCGAGCGGACATCCTGCGCCGCGCGATGGGCAAGAAGAAGAAGTCGGTCCTGGACCAGGAATTCGAGGGTTTCCAGGCCGGCATGCAGGCGAACGGCTACCGCGACGAGGCCATCACCAAGCTCTGGGAGACGGTGCTCCCGTTCGCCGGCTACGCGTTCAACAAGTCGCACGCGGCCGGTTACGCCCTGGTGGCGTACTGGACGGCGTACCTGAAGGCCAACTACCCGGCCGAGTACATGGCCGGGCTGCTGACCTCCAACGGCGACAACAAGGACAAGATGGCGATCTACCTCGCCGAATGCCGCCGGATGGGCGTCAAGGTCCTGTCGCCGGACGTCAACGACTCGAAGGACACCTTCGCCGCGGTCGGCTCCGACATCCGATTCGGGATGAGCGCGATCCGCAACGTCGGGTCCAACGTGGTCGCCTCGATCGTCAAGTCCCGCGAGGAGAAGGGCCGCTACACGTCGTTCACCGACTTCCTGGACAAGTCGGAGATCCTGGCCTGCAACAAGCGGGTCATCGAGTCGCTGATCAAGGCGGGCGCGTTCGACTCGCTGGGGCACAGCCGGATGTCGCTGGTGCAGCACCACGAGGCCGCGGTGGACGCGGTGATCGGGCTCAAGCGGCAGCAGGCGATGGGCCAGTTCGACCTGTTCGGCGCGGACTCCTCGGAGGACAGCGCGGACGCCTCGCCGCTGGCGCACCTGGTGTTCACCGCGGAGGAGTGGCCGCGCAAGCAGCTGCTGTCCTACGAGCGGGAGATGCTGGGCCTGTACGTCTCGGCGCACCCGCTGGACGGGGCGGAGCGGCTGCTCGCGCCCTACCAGGACACCGGCATCGCCGACCTGGTCGGCGGCGAGCGGGAGTTCGGCGGCGGCAAGGAGCAGCTGAAGATCGCCGGCATGATCTCGGGCATCCAGCGCCGCATCAACAAGAACGGGCACCCGTGGGCGATCGTCACGCTGGAGGACCTGGACGCCAGCGTGGAGGTGCTGTTCTTCCCGAAGTCCTACGAGATGTACTCCGACTGCCTGGTGGAGGACACCGCGCTGGCGGTCAAGGGCCGCATCAACGAGCGGGAGGGCACGATCAGCGTGTTCGCCTCGGATGCGGTGCCGGTGGACATCTCGGCGGCGGAGACCGACCCGGGCACCGACCCGGCGTTCGTGATCAAGGTGCCGGTGGGCCGGGTCGACCAATCGCTGGTGGCGGAGCTGAAGCGGACGCTGCAGGCGCACTCGGGGACCACGCCGGTGCAGCTGAAGCTGCAGAGCCCGCGCGGCACGACCCGCCTTGCGTTGTCCAGCGACTACTTCGTGTCCACCGAGAACGGTCTGCAGGGCGAGCTGAAGGGCCTGCTCGGCGCGGGCTGCTTCGAGGCGTACTGATGCGGAGAACTTGATTCCAGGCTCGTTTTGCGTGGCGGAACCTCAGGGGCCTTCTCGCCGTGGGATCCCCGACTCATGAATGCCAAGTCGGGGCTGTCCTCGCGAGAAGACCCCTGAGAACCCGCGGCGGTGCGGGTTTCGCAGGTGGGCCGAGCGGCTTCGCCGCTTCAAAGACAACGACCCGCCCTACCGCACCCCAAACAGCCTCTCTAACAGCGCAAAGTGCTCACGAGCCTGGTGCTCAGCTGTCGTGGAGGCGGCCGATCAGGCCCGCGAGCATGGCGATCTGGCCGGGCGACTCGCCCGGGATCACGTGCTCGTCGCGGGAGTGCGGCCCGGCGCCGACCGCGCCGAGCCCGTCGAGGACCGGCTTTCCCAGCGCCGACACGAAGTTCGCGTCGCTCACCCCGCCCACGGCGGTGCCCTCCAGGTCCCGGCCGATGTCCTGCGCGGCGGCGCGGGCGGCGTCGAACAGCCGCTCCGACGGCGGGTTCGGGTTCATCGGCGGCCGGTTCCAGTCGCCGGTGATGTCGAACTTGATCCGGTCGTCGGTGACCGCCAGCGCGGCGAAACCCGCGTCGATCCGGGCCGTCTCGGCCGGGTCCTGGATGCGGATGTCGATCTCGCAAGTCGCCCGGCCGGCCACCACGTTGCGGCCGGTGCCGCCGGTGATCAGGCCGATGTTGATGGTGGTGCCGCGCTCCGGCGCCGCCAGGGCGGTGATCTGCGGGACGAGCTCGGTGATGGCGTGGATGGCGCTCGCGCCGGCCGTCGGATCGAGCCCGGCGTGCGCTTCGACGCCGGAGACCGTCAGGTCGAACATGCCCAGGCCCTTGCGGCGGACCTTGGCCATGCCCTCCCGGCTGGGCTCCAGCACCAGGGTCGCGGTGGCCTCGGCGCAGGCCCGCTCGATGTGCGGGCGGGACGCGATGCTGCCGATCTCCTCGTCGCCGGTGAGCAGGAACCGCACCGCCGGGTGCGGGATCTCCAGCTCGCGCAGCAGGCGCAGCGCCCACACGCCGTGGACGATGCCGAGCTTCATGTCCAGGCAGCCCGGCGCGGTGATCCGGTCGCCCTCGACGGTGAACGGCCAGTCCGCCAGGGTCCCGATCGGCCACACCGTGTCGTAGTGGCACAGCAGCAGGACGGTTCCGGCCGCGGTGCCGGGGAAGGTGATGTCGAGGACGTCACCGCGGTCGCCGCAGTCGTGCCGGGTCCGCGCGGTCGGCTCGCCCAGCCGCTCGGCGAGCCAGTCCGCGATGTCGGCGAGCCCGGCGTCCAGCGCGGCCTTGTCGTTGCTGGGGGTCTCGTGCTCGACCAGCCGACGAAGATCGGCGATCACCTCGGGAAGGTCGCGCTCCGCCGCACCGGTCAATGCCGTCGCACTGCTCACTCGTCGTCACCTCTCTGCTCGTGCTTGCGTGTTCATCGCACCGGGGCACCCGGGCCCAGGGGCACGCCGAGCGCCCACCACGCGATGAAGAACAGGGTCCAGCTGACCAGCACCGCGAAGGAGATCGGGATGGTCAGCGACATGAGCGTGCCGATCCCGGCCTCCTTGCGGTACCGCTGCAGGAGGCCGAGCGCCATCGCGAAGTACGGGCTCATCGGGCTGATCAGGTTCGTCGCCGAATCCGCGATCCGGTACACCGCCTGCGTCGTCTCCGGCGACACGCTGAGCAGCATGAACATCGGCACCAGGATCGGGCCGACCAGCGCCCACTGCGCCGAGCCGCTGGTGATCACCAGGTTGATGCAGGTGACGAGCGCGATCAGGCCGAGGAACAGCACGAGCGGGTGCACGTTGGCCGCCTGCAGCAGCGCCGCGCCGTGGATGGCGATGATCTCGCCGATGTGCGTCCACTTGAAGTAGGCCAGGAACTGGGAGGCGGCGAAGAACAGCACCACCACGGGCGCCAGGTCGACCACGCCCTTGGCCATCGCGCCGGGGATCTCGGCGGCGCGGGCGATCGATCCGGTGCTGCGGCCGTAGACCGCGCCGGTGAGCAGGAAGGCGAAGCCCAGGACGTAGGCGACCCCGGTGATGATCGGCGAGCCGAGGACGTCGCCGTCCTCGCCGCGGAACGGTGAGCCGCTGGGCACCAGCACCGCCACCAGCACCGCGACGAGGGCCAGCAGGGTCAGCCCGGCGTTGCGCAGGCCCCGGCGCTCGGCGGCGGTCAGCCGCATCTCGCCGAGCTGCTGGTCCGGGGCGCCGTCGGTGGCCATCCCGGCGGTGCGCTTGGTGAGCACGAGCTCCGTGATCAGGGTGATCACGAACGCGAGGAAGATCGCCGAGCCGATCGAGAAGTAGTAGTTGGCCAGCGGCGTGACGGTGTAGTTCGGGTCGATGAGGTGGGCGGCGGTGGTGGTCAGCCCGGCCAGGATCGCGTCGGTGGGCGTCAGCAGCAGCGAGGCGTTGTAGCCGGCCGAGATCGAACCGAACGCCACCACCAGGCCGAGGACCGGGCTCCGGCCGACGGCCTTGAACACCATCGCGCCCAGCGGGATCAGCACCACGTAGGCGGCGTCGGAGGCCACGCTGCCGCTGATCCCGACCAGCGCCACGACGAAGGTCAGGTACTTGGCCGGGACGCGGGTGACGCTGCCGCGCAGCATCGCGCTGAGCAGGCCGCTGTGCTCGGCGACGGAAACGCCCAGCATCACCACGATGATCAGCGCCAGCGGCGGGAAGGCCGCGAAGTTGTCGACCGCGTCGCCGATGATCGCCTGCACGCCTTCGGCCGACAGCAGGCTCTTCACCTGGATCGTCTTGCCGTCCACGGGGGACACCGCGGAGACGCCGATGGCGCTGAGCACCGCGCTGAGCGCGATGACGAGGCCCGCCATCATGGTGAACAGCCAGAACGGGTGCGGCAGCTTGTTCCCCAGGCGTTCCACGCCCTGCAGGAAGCGCAGCAGCAAGGACATCGAGCGCGTGCTCCGCGCGTCCCCGGTGGTGGTCACCTTGCAGCTCCTAACCCGGTGCGGCCGATCACGTCGTTGCTCCGATAGGGCGACATTCAAATCGGACATGACGTGAACTGTCAATAGTCGCGATCGAGATGGTGCATCTATTCATCCAACGGGAACATGTGGGCTTAGTATCGACGGTGTGGGCGGAGATGCCGTGCTGGACGAGCTCGATCTGAACCTGGTCGCCGCGTTGCAGGAGGCGCCGCGGGCGCCCATCAACGCGCTGGCCGAGGCGCTGGGCAGTTCCGCCAGCACCGTCGGGCGGCGGTTGCAGCGCCTGCACGGCGACCGATTGTTGCGCGTGATCGGGCAGCTCGACTGGCGGCTGTTCTCCGACACCCATCCCCGGCACGTCTGGATCACCACCGAGGCCGGGCAGCTGCAGAACGTCGCCCACCGCGTCGCCGAACTGCCCGAAGCGCAGTACGTCGCCATGACGACGGGGCGCGCGGACGTGTACTGCACGGTCCACCCGGCGCGCCGGGACGCGGTGAAGGACCTGCTGACGCGGCGCATCCCGGGCCTGGCCGGGGTGGTCGCCACGCAGTCGGACCTGGTGCTGCGGCCCTTCGGCCGGGCCGACGCGTGGCGGGTGCGCCAGCTCGACGACGACCAGCGCGCCGTGCTCGCCCCGCACCGCATCGAGCAGCCCGAAGAGCCTGCGGCCCAAGGGTTTTCCGAGCACGAGCGCCGGGCGGCCCGGTTGCTGCACGCCGACGCGCGGCTGACGTCCAGCGAGCTGGCGCGCGACCTGGGCGTCAGCCAGTCCACCGCGCACCGGCTGATCGCCGGTTTGCTGGAGCGGCAGGTCGTCCGGCCGCGCGTCGAGGTGGAGCCCGCCCTGCTGGGCTTCCACCTGGAGGTGGCGCTCTCGCTGACCACCGAACCGGGCTCCACCGACGAGGTCGGGCGGGCCCTGGGCGGCCATCCCTCCGCCCGCTACGTGTCGATGGTCGCGGGCAGCGCGACGGTGATCCACCAGGGCGTCTTCCGGGACGAGGAGCACCTGGCGGACTTCCTCTCCGGCGACCTGGCGCAACTGCGGGGAATCCGCTCCGTCGAGGTCTCGGTCGTCCTGGACGTCCTGCGCCGCTACTGGATCGGCCGGGACCGCAACCGCCTCGGCGAGGCCCGCCTGCCCACCGACGGCTGACCTCCCGGGCGGCGCGGGCCGTCGGTCGGGGGTGCCGGTCGCGTCGTGGACCGTGAGCGTTTCGGGGTGCTATGGCGCCCCAAAACGCTCACGGGCCGTCGGTCACACGGTTTCGAAGGTCGCCATCATGCCCATGTCCTCGTGCTCCGCGTTGTGGCAGTGGAAGACGTAGCGGCCCCGGTAGCCGTCGAAGCGGGCGATGACCTCCACCGCCTCGCCCGGGCCCAGGTCGACGGTGTCCTTCCAGCCGCCGTCCAGCGGGCCGGGCGCGCGGCCGCCGCGGGAGAGGACCTGGAAGTTCACCAGGTGCAGGTGGATCGGGTGGTGCAGGTCGGTGACGAAGCGCCAGATCTCCACGTCGCCGAGCCGCGGCTGGGCCGCCACGTAGCCGGTGTCGAACGGGCGGCCGCCGATCAGCCAGCCGTGCCGGTCGCCGTGCCGCCCGCTGCGGAAGGAGAAATCCCTCGTCACCACGGCCTGTTCGCGGCGCAGCGGCTCCACTTCGGACAGTCGCGCCGGGATGGCGGTGTCGTCGCGTTCCCGCCGTGTCACGCGGAACCGCATCACCTGCGCCGTCGAGCCGGCGCCCAGCCGGTTGACGAGGGTGACCTCGGTGCCGACCGGGTAGCGCCCGAAGTCGACGATCGCGTCGACGCGTTCGGCGGACGCGAGCGTGATGCTGCCGTGCTCGCGCGGGGATTCGAGCAGGCCGCCGTCGGATCCGATCTGCACGAACGCCGGGCCGTCCGGGGGCGGCGGGTCCAGCGCGAGCTCGTAGCGGCGGGCGTTGGAGGCGTTGAGCAGGCGCAGCCGGTGCCGCGTCGCCGACACCTCGTGGACCGGCCACGGCACGCCGTTGACCAGGATGACGTCGCCGAGCACGCCGGCCAGGTAGGGGTCGGTCACGCCGGGCACCCGGGTCAGCGACGGGTCGAGCGACGGGTAGTCGAAGGAGCCGTCCGCGGCGAACGCCCGGTCGGTGATCAGCAGCGGGATCTCGCGCTCGCCGCGCGGCAGCGGGAGGGCGTCCTCCTCGTCGTCGCGCACGATGTGCAACCCGGCCAGCCCGCGGTACACCGCCGGGCCGGTGAAGTCCATCCGGTGGTCGTGGTACCAGAGCAGCGCCGCGCGCTGGTCGAGCGGGAAGGTGTAGTCGCGCGTGCCTTCGGTGATCACGGCCGCCGGGTCGTGCATCGAGTGGTGGCCGCCGGACCAGCCCCGGGCGGGCAGGACCAGGTCGGTGGGGTAGCCGTCGGACTCCGGTGGGGTGTGCCCGCCGTGCAGGTGCACGACGGTCGGCACCGGAAGGTCGTTGCGGTGCCGGACGATCGCGGGGCGGCCGCGCCGGGATTCGATGGTCGGGCCAGGGAAGATGCCTTCGTAGCCCCAGATCGGCGTGCGCACGCCGGGCAGGATCTCCACCGCCGACTCCCGGGCGGTGATCTCGTAGTGATCGGCTTTCCCGTCCCGCGCAACAGGTTCGAGCACCGGCGGCAGGCGCAGCGGCAGCTGGAACGGGGCGGGCGGGCGGATGGCGCTGCGCAGGATCGCGCCGGTCGAGGTGCGCTGCGCCAGCAGCTGCGGGCCGCCCAGGCCGGCGGCCAGCACCAGCCCGGCACCGCCGGTGAGGCCGAGGAACCGGCGGCGTCCCAGCCGGCCGCTCATCGGGTCACCTCCGGGAGGCCCAGGGTGCTCGGCCGCAGGAGCGCGATCAGCGAGATGAAGGTCAGGACGATCAGCGCGACGCCCAGCGGGAAGTGCAGGTCGAGCGCGCCGTTCAGGCCGGCGAAGTACTGGGCCGTTTCGCCGAGGACGATCAGCAGGGTCACCGCGCTCGGCCAGCGCGCACCGCGCAGCGCCCAGAGCACGATCGCGGCGACGAGCTGCACCAGGGCGAGGTAGAAGACGACGTCGGCGCCGACGGCGTGGTTGTGCAGCATGTCGTAGTCGCCGCTGAGGAAAACGCCCGCGAACACCGGTTGCCCGAAGATGGCCACCGCGTGGGCCGCCGCGACGAGGCGGAGCGCGAACAACGCCGGACGGGTCCGGTCTCGGGCAGGTGCGGCCGGTTCGGCCGAAGTGGACGGTCCCATCGCAGTTCTTCCTGAATGGTCGGGATTCTCGGAGCGATTGCGACGTTAATCGCGTTCTTCGATGCCTTCCAAGGCCAATTTCGCTATGTACTCATGTCTCATGAGGCATGATGATCTGATGGATCTGCTGCCGCTGCGCTACTTCCAGGCCGTCGCGCGCCACGAACACATCAGCCGGGCCGCGGCGGAGCTGCGGGTCTCCCAGCCGTCGCTGAGCCGCACCATCGCGCGGCTGGAGACCGAGCTCGGCGTCCCGCTGTTCGACCGGCAGGGGCGCCACATCCGGCTGAACCGCTTCGGCTCGGCGTTCCTGCGGAGGGTCGACCGGGCGCTGGGGGAGCTCGACGACGGCCGGCAGGAGCTCGCCGACGCGGCCGGGCTGGCGCACGGCAGCATCGTGGTCGCCTCCGAAACGATGTACACGGTCGTCTCCGCGCTGGTCGGCTTCCGCGCCGAGCATCCGGGCATCGACGTGCGGCTCTACCAGGCGCCGGCGGAAGTGATGCTGCAACGGCTCCGCCACGGCGAAGTGGACCTCTGCCTGTCGTCGCAGCCGGTGGACGACCCGGCGCTGGAGGTGGCCGAGGTGCTGCGCGAGGAGGTGCTGCTCGCGGTCCCGGCCGGACACCGCTTGGCGTCCCGGGAGAGCGTCGGCATCGAGGAACTCGCGGGAGAGCCGTTCATCACCACCGACCACGGCTACTGGCCGCGAGTGCTGGCGGAGCGGTTGTTCGCCGCCGCGGGGCAGCCGCTGTCGATCGCCTGCGAGGGCAACGAGCCGGGCGGGACGGCGTTCCTGATCAGCATGGGGCTCGGCGTCGGATTCGTCCCGGAGATGGCCGGCCACCACGACGTGGCGCCGCTGGCACTCCTGCGCGTCGATTCGCCCGACTGCCACCGCACCCTGTCGTTCGTGTGGCGCCGGGACGCCTACCTCTCCGCGGCCGCGCGGCGGTTCCGCGAGCACGTCACCGACGCCATCCGCAGCGACGCGGCGAGGTGACGAATCGGTCGAAGAACGCTTTCCGTCGCAAGCGTTGCGCCGTTCGGCGTCGGTGGCGCGCGGCCGAATGCGCATAGCTGAGCGGGTTCTCAGATCGGTGTGACAGCTGGACGTGAAAGGAGTTCACTGGATTTCAGGGTCAACGATTGCCTAATGCGAAGGAATCCCGATGTCCACCACCGAGGCGTACACCGAACTTCCCGTCTTCGGCCAAGAATTCGTGCAGCACCTGCACGCCCGGTTCGACGAGCTGCGGGCCGCCACCCCGGTGCAGCGGATGGTCACGCGGGACGGCCTGGAGGTCTGGGTGATCACCCGCTACGACGACGCGCGCGCCGCGTTGGCGGGCCCCCGGCTCAGCAAGGACTCCAGCCAGATCAAGCAGGTGATCAGCGAGAAGCTGCCGCCGGGCGCGAACCGCCGGGAGTTCGCCAGCGAGCTGGCCGGGCACATGCTGAACACGGACCCGCCGGACCACACCCGCCTGCGCAAGCTCGTGGTCAAGGCGTTCACCGCGCGCCGGGTGGAGGGCATGCGCCCGCGCGTCGAGGAGATCAGCGCGACGCTGCTGGACGCGATGGCCGACAAGTCCGAAGTGGACCTGCTGGACGCCCTCGCGTTCCCGCTGCCGATCCAGGTGATCTCCGAGCTGCTCGGCGTCGACGAGTCCCGCCGGGACGACTTCCGGACCTGGACCAACACCCTCGTCGACGCCTCGGACCGCGAGTTGGCCAAGCAGGCCGCCGAGGCGATGGCCCAGTACCTGATCGAGCTCATCGAGATCAAGCGCCGCGAACCGGCCGACGACCTGCTCACCGGGCTCATCGAGGCCACCGAGGACGAGGACCGGCTCAGCGAGCAGGAACTGATCTCGATGGTGTTCCTGCTGCTGGTCGCCGGGCACGAGACGACGGTGAACCTGATCGGCAACGGGGTGCTGGCGCTGCTGCGCAACCCGGACCAGTGGGCGGCGCTGGTGGCGGATCCGGGGCTGGTGCCCGCCGCGGTCGAGGAGATGCTGCGCTTCGACGGCCCGGTGATCCACGGGACGTTCCGGTTCACCGCCGAGGCGATCGATGTCGGCGGCGTGGAGATCCCGGCGGGCGAGATCGTCTGGGTGGGGCTGACGTCGGCGAACAACGACCCGGACCGCTTCGCCGAGCCGGAGCGCTTCGACATCAAGCGCGACGCGCACGGCCACCTGGCCTTCGGCCACGGCATCCACTTCTGCCTGGGCGCGCAGCTGGCCCGCCTGGAGGCGCAGATCGCGATCCGGCACCTCGTCGAGCGCTTCCCGAACCTCCGGCCGGCCGGCTCGGTGGAGGACGCCCAGTGGCGCTTCAGCAGCCTGATCCACGGCCTCCGCAGCCTCCCGGTCCACCCCGGAACGCACTGACCCGGGGGTGGTCCGCAGTTTCAATTGAAACTGCGGACCACCGGCTCAAATCGGACGTCCAGTTTCAATTGAAACTGCGACCACGCGCGGTGGAGGAGCCGGTCGGAGGTTGAGGGTCCGCAATTTCAATGGAAATCGGACCTTCGATTTCCATTGAAATTGCGGCCGGACGCAGCCGAGGTGTCGGCTACCGAGGTGGCGGCTCCGGTTGAGGCGAGCTCTCCGGTGGGGCCGACCGCTTTCCGGCGGGACGATCTCCTCCTGGAGGAGGAGGTTCCGGGTCGGGTGGCGCGGTTACCTTGGTCCGATGCGGATCTCGTGGCCGGGCCGACCGCTGGTGGCCGACGGCGTGGTGGCGGTGCTCGTCCTCGCATTGGCCGGCGGCACGTCGCTGGCCGCCGTGCGGGGCGCCGATCCGCTGCTGGCGGCGGCGCTGCTCGCGGTTTCGGTCTGGCTCTCCGCGAGCCTGGGCTTCCGCCGGGTGCGGCCGACCGGGGCGTTCGTCGCGGGCTCGATCGCGATGCTGGTGTTGGTCGCACTGCCGGACATCCCCGGTGACGTCTCGCCCGTGCTGCTGCCGTTCTCGCTGATCTACCCGGTGCTGCTGTACTCGGTCGTCGCGTACGCCGAGCGGTCCGCGCTGCCGGTGCTGTGCGGCTTGCTCGGCGCCGCGATCGTCGTGGCGCGGGTGCTCTTCGACTACCCGGAGCCCGCGATCGACTGGCCCACCGTCGTCGGTCTGGGGGCTGGGGCGGTGGGCTCGGTGCTCGCGGCCTGGGCGCTTGGCCGGTACCGGCGGATCAGGGTCGCTTACGTGCGCTCGCTGGAGGACCGCGCGGCGCAGGCGGAGCAGCTGCGCGAGCAGCAGGTGCGTGACGCCATCGCCGCCGAGCGCCGGCTGATCGCCCGGGAGATCCACGACGTGGTCGCGCATTCGCTGGCCGTCGTGCTCGCCCAGGCCGACACCGCGCGGCTGGTCTTCGACCGCGATCCGGCGAAGGCGCGGGCGATGATCGGCACGGCGGTGGAGGTCGGCCGGGAGGCGATGGGGGAGATGCGCAGCATGCTCGGCGTTTTGCGTGCCGGCGACGAGAGCATCGAGACCGGCGGCGATCTCGCCGAGCTGGTCGAGAAGTTCCGCGGCACGGGCGCCGACGTCGAGCTGGTCGGCACCGGCACCCCGCGCGAGATCAGCACCGCGCAGCGCCACGCCGTCTACCGGATCGTCCAGGAATCGGTCACCAACGCCCTCAAGCACGTCGGCTCCGGGGTCTCCTGCCGGGTCGCCCTGGACTGGGGCGCGGACCGGCTCGTGGTGGCGGTGTCGGACGACGGGCCGGGCACCGCGGCCGATCTCACCGCGCGCGGCGGCTATGGCATCGTCGGCATGGCCGAGCGGATGCGGCAGATCGGAGGCGATTTCGTGGTGCGCAGCGAGCCTGGTGCCGGGACCGAGGTCCGGGCCGAGTTCGGGTATTCCGCGCGATGACGATCCGCGTCGTCGTCGCCGACGACCAGCAGCTCATCCGGTCCGCGCTGACCACCGTGATCGGCCTGCACGACGACCTGGAGTGCGTGGCCGAGGCGTCGACGGGCCGGGAGGCCGTCGAGGCGTGCCGGGCCCACCGGGTGGACGTGATGCTGATGGACATCCGGATGCCCGGCCTGGACGGCATCGCCGCGACCGGGCTGATCACCGGTGAGGTGCCCGGCACCCGCGTGCTGGTCCTGACCACGTTCGACCTCGACGAGAACCTGTTCGCCGCGCTGCGGGCCGGCGCCAGCGGATTCCTCACCAAGGACACGCCGGGCGAGGACGTCGTCGAAGCGGTCCGGACGGTCCACAAGGGACATTCGATCGTCTCGCCCCGCGCGACCGGCAGCCTGCTGGAACTCGCCCGCCGCGCGGCGCCCCGGCACCGGCCGGAGTGGGAGGCGCTGACCGCCCGGGAACGCGACGTGCTCGTCTCGCTGGCGCGCGGCTCGTCCAACGCCGAGATCGGCGCCGAGCTGCACCTGGCGGAGACGACGGTGAAGACCCACGTCGGCGCGATCCTGCGCAAGCTCGCGGTCCGCGACCGCCTGCACGCGGTGATCTGGGCCTACGAGAACGGCGTGGTGTGACCGAGCCTCCTTCTTGAGGAGGAGGAAACGGGTCCGCCGCGGAGGAAGTCCGCGAGGGGCGCTCGCGGCGAACATCGGGGCATGACAAGCGAAAGACACCGCTTCCCGGTCTACCTGGCCGGAATCACCGGACTGGCCCTGATCGCGATCTCGCTGCTGTGCTGGGCGACCGGAATCCCCAACCCGCTCGCCGTGGCGGATGACAGCTTCGGGCGATCGCTGCTGTTCCTGCCGCAACCCGCCGCGCACCTGGTGCTGGCCGCGGTCGGTGCGCTCACCCTCGTCGCGGCGGTGCGGAGGCGCGGCCGGATCGCCGGGGTGGCCGCGGTCGGCGCGCTGGCCCTGCTGCTGGACGCGGGCGTGCTGGCCGCCATCGGATACCTGCCGTTCATGGCGTTCTCGGCCCTGACCGGGCACGCCGACAGGCTCGGCATCTACCTCTCGCCGTCGCTGCTGGTGCAGGTCGGCATCGCCGCTGCCGCCGCGAGCCTGCTGTGGGTGCTGGTGAGCCGGGCGACGGAGAACGCCGCAGCTCAGGACCCGGATCGGGCAGCCGCGCGGACCCGGCGGTGGACCAAGATCGCCATGGAGGCGCCGCTGGTCTACGCCGCCACGCGGGTCCTGATGGCACTGCAGGTGCCGGGCTTCGACCTGCCGATGGAGCGCGACGCGGTGCTGGCCGGGCTCGGCCTGGCCCTGGCGGCGACCGGCGGCGCGGCGCTCACCTGGGGGCTGATCCGGCCCTGGGGCGAGCGGTTCCCGCGCTGGATCCCCGGTGCCGCCGGGCGGCCGGTCCCGGTCGACCTGGCCGTCGTGCCCGCGCTGACCGTGTCCGTGCTCGTGCTCGCGGCGTCCAAGGTGATCCTGACGATGCTGTTCGCCGAAACCGGGTTCGGCCTCGAACACGCTCTGGTCTGGCTGCCGATGTTCCTCTGGCCGCTGTGGTCGATCGCCCTGGTGCTGGCGGCGGTGAACTACAAGATCCGCCGCAGCACCGGTCAGCGCAGCGCGATGATGGTGTAGGGACCGACCTCGCGCTTGGCGAAGGCGGGCGAGTCGAACACCGCCGGGTCGAAGTAGACGTCGTAGTCCCGGACGTTCGGCAGCTGCGGGAAGGCGTCGTCCTTCAGCTGCAGCACCAGCTTGCCCGCCTCGTCATCCGGGAGCTCCACTGTGGAGTACGGGCTCGCCGGGTTGGTCAGGACGAAGACGTTGGGCGTCTTGAACCGGCTGTCGCGCAGCATGCCGAGGAACTCGTCGGCGGTCTTCGCGGTCGTCCACCGGCGGATCTCGGCGGCGCGCTCCTGGTAGTCCGCCAGCGGGTTGGCGTAGTGCGGCGTCTCCTGCTGGAAACCCCAGTAGGGCTTGAAGGACATCAGCTTGTAGTCGGTCGTGAGCAGCACGTTGTGCTCCGGCGCGCGGCCGGTCAGCTCGGCGATCGCGGCGACCTCGGCGGCGGTCCACGAGCCGAGCTCCTGCGGATCGCGCTGCCCCATCGCGTTGTCGCCGGTGGGGTAGTAGTCCGCGTAGGCGCGTTCGACGGACGGCTGCAGCGCCAGCCCGATCGCGCCCTGGTTGATGGTGATCGCGCCGAGCAGCCCGAGCGCGGTGGCGACCATGCTGATCCGCAGCGCGTACCGGGCGTCCAGCTTGTGCCGCAGGTAGCCGATGAGTTCCAGCAGGCCGAAGACGCCCGCGACGGCCAGCGTCACGTCCAGGATCACGTTGAGCCGGAACGCCAGCAGCGTGGTCTTGGCGATCAGCGCCACCGTCGACAGCACGAACCAGCCGTAGACGGCGAGGACGGTGGTCAGCATCGCGGCGGCGACCTCGCTGCGGCGGCACCGCAGCAGCAGCCACACCAGCCCGGCCAGGCACAGCACCCCGAACGCGGTGCCCTCCATCATCGGCACCGGCAGGAACGCGCCGTCCTCGGGCAGGTAGTGCTGCGCCGCGCTGCGCGGGTTGGCCAGCAGGAAGTTCGTGGACAGCAGGTACGGCAACCAGACCAGCAGCGCGATGACGAGGCTGACGATGCCGATCGGCAGCAGCCGCAGGAACAGCTGTCGCACCGTCGGCCACAGCCGCTGCCCCTGGTGCACCCGGAACGCGCCGATGAGCACCGCCATCAGCACGACCATCAGCACCGCGAACGCGAAGTGCAGGGTGTAGGTGATCGCCGCGAAACCGACGTAGCCGCCGATGCAGACGAGCGCCCACCGCGGAGCGCGCTCCTGGCGGCGCAGCGCATGCCAGGCCAGCACCGCGACCGGCGCCAGCCACGCCGCCGACGGCCACGCGTAGGGCTCCTCGATGCCGTGCAGCATGCCGGCGAGCGCCGTCACCACCGCCGCGAGCAGCGCGAGCCGGCGGCGCACCACGACGCTCCACAGCGTGAAGGCGACGACGGTGGTCACCGCCACCCAGGCCAGCGCGTAGGGCTTGTACGCCGCCCAGCCCTCCCAGCCGATGAGGTTGGCGAACCGGCCGCCCAGCCAGAACCAGCCGCCCGGGTAGTAGGGGGAGGTGTCGGCGTAGTTGAGGTCGGCCAGGCCCGGGGTGGTGACCATCCGGGTCATGTACTGCAGGCGGAATCCGTTGTCCACGGAGGACCCGCCGTAGTAGAACCTGGTGGCCTGCAACGGGATCGCGAGCGCGAACGTGCTGAACGCGCTCAGCGCCACCCAGGTGCCGAACACCCGCGCCCACCGCGGCGAACGGCGATGCCCGAACGCCAGCAGCAGTAACAGCACCGCCAGCACCAGCGCGCTGCTGACGGCCGCGAGGGCCTCCGGCGCGAAGCTGGGTTCGCTGATGCTCAGCCTGGCGATGGCGAACTGCAGCACCAGGCTCACCGCAGCCGCCACGAACGCGCCCAGCAGCAGCTCGACGACGGTGCTGCGCAGCGGCAGCCGGACGGCCGAATTTCGGCGAGGTTCGTCGATCGGGCTCGGTCCGGTCAACAGCGGACTCGGCAGGATTCCCGCCACTTCGCGCGTCCTTCGGCGTAGCTGACATGGGGGCTCGCGCAGAATAGTTGATGTGCGCCCTGCGCCCCGCCATCGGGTGATGCTGGCAGGGCGCGGCGGAACGCTAGGGTGACGCAGCAGAACGGTCGTGGTAGCCGCTAGGAGGAGGTCGTCGGGTGGCGGACAGCCCGGTGGAGTCCGGCGGCACGCGCGCCGCCCCGGAGCGGATCGAGCCCAGGGCCGACGCCGCGGCGGAAGTGCCGGTGCCGCGCCTGGCCCCGCCGGTGCCGCCCGTGGTGGTCAAGGCCGACCTGCTGCCCGCGGTGAGCGCGGTGTCGCTGATCGCGCTGCTGGGCCTGCCGATCGGCTGGGTGTGGTCGCGGCTGGCGCCGCCGCAGGAGAGCGTGCTCGGCGAGCGGGGAAGGCTGACCCCGCTGCTGGTGGAGGGCTACCACGACTTCGACGCGATCGCGATCTTCGCCCTGCTCGCCTTCGCCGCCGGGCTGCTGACCGCCGCGGTGCTGTGGCTGCTGCGCGGGCGCCGCGGCCCGGTGCTGCTCATCGCCGGTGTGCTCGGCGCGTTGATCTCGTCGTGGCTGGGTGTGCAGATGGGCACCTCGTTCGCCGCGGGCCTCTACGCGATGCCGCCCAACGCGGAGCTGGGCGACCTGATCACGGTGGCCCCGCAGGTCGCCAGCGGCTGGGTGCTGCTGCTCCAGCCGCTGGGCGTCGCGCTCGGCTACGGCCTCGCCGCCTCCTGGAACGGCCTCGACGACCTCGGCCGCCGCCTGCGCTGATCGATCACTTCGGCATCGCGCGCAGGGACTGGGTCATCTTGTTCAGCGTGTCGATCGGGACCGCGTCCGGCACGTCCTGATCGGCGACGGCGAGGAACACCATCGAGCTCTGCCCATCGCTGTTGGTGGCGAGCACGCTGACCGCGGCGTTCTTCGAGTCGCACGGGCCGGGCGCCATCAGCGTGACGCGGGCGGTGACCCGGACGGCCGGGATGCCGCCGGGGAGCTGCACCTGCTCCGGCGGGCCGAGGACGACCAGGGGCTTGTTGCCGTCGCGGACGTAAGCGAGTTCGGCCAGCTTCTGCGCCGTCTCGTTGGCCACCGAGGTGTCGTCCGGGCCCTTGCGCGCGCTCACGCCCGTGGTCGCCCGGAAGCTGCCGGCGTCGCCGGGGCAGAAGCCCTCCATGTAGTCGGCGACGCCGGTCATCGTCACCGGGTCGTCGGGCGGGCCGAAGGCGTGGACGTTCTCCGGGTTGGGGTCGAGCTTCCAGCCCTGGCCGGCCGGCAGGTCGTAGATCGCGCCGCGCTTCGGCACGGTCGCCACCTGCCAGCCGCCCACCACCGGCGTCAGGTTCGGGTTGGCCACCCCCGACGTCGGCGACGGCGCGCTGGTGGTCGGCTTGGTGGGCGCGCTGGTGCGGGCCGGGGGCGGCGGCGACGCCACCGACGGGCCGCCGGAGGTGCTGAGCACGACGATCGTCGTGACGATGGCGATCACGGCCACCGAGGCGAGCGCGATCGCCGCGATCAGCGGCCCGCGGCTCTTGCCCGGCGGAGCCGGTTGCACCTGGTAGCCGCCGGCCATGCCCGGATGGACCGGCTGCTGCTGCGGCTGTTGCGGTGGCTGCTGGGGTTGCGAGAACGTGCCGAACCCCTGGTACTGCGCGCCGGGTTGCGGCGCCGATCCGCCGGGATTGCCCGCGATGGGCTGCCCGGTGATCGGGTCGTACTGCCCGTACTCGTTGGAGCCCCAGTTGCCAGGTGATGACATGCGGCGATCCTAGCGAGGCGCGCGAGTACCTCAGTTGACGCTGGCGTGTTGCGCGAATTCGGTCAGCGGCGCCGGAACCGCGCGGAGCTCGCGGAGGAACTCGGCCTCCCGCAGCAGCAACCGCCGGATGTTGCGCAGCCGCTCCAGCGGATCGGTCTCGGCCAGCAGCTCCTGCCGGTCCTCGACGGTCAGCACGCAATCGTCGGCCAGCAGGTAGGAGAGCGCCGCGGCATCGGCGTCCTCGGTGGGCACGTCGCGCCGCCCGCCGCGCAGCCCGGTTTCGTGGTAGCGCTGGTGGGCCGCGCGGGCGGCGGTGATCAGGTGCTCGCGGCGGGCCGGCGAGTCGTGCTCCGGTGCGGTGTCCGGCAGCCAGTCGACCTCGGCCATCAGGTACGGCGCCGCGGTCCGGTCGATCTGCAGCAGCCGGAACCGCCGCTCGCCGGCGGCGCTGATGTCGTAGCGCCCGCCGGGCAGCTGCCGCACCTGGTCCAGCAGCGCCGAGCAGCCGACGTCGTACATCGAGTCGACGTTGTCCTCGCCGACCTCCCAGCCCTGGCGGATGCCCACCACGCCGAACCGGCGGTCGGGCAGCTCCTCGCCGACCAGGTCGGTGACCAGCTGCCGGTAGCGCGGCTCGAAGATGTGCAACGGCAGGTGGCCGCCCGGCAGCAGCGCGGAGCCCAGCGGGAACAACGGCAGCACGTCAATCACGCCCCAAACCTACGTGCCAAATCACCCGATGGCACCACAGTGATTCTCGGCGCTGCCCGCACCGCCACGCAGGACGAGTCTGGAAACACTCCTTACGCCGGTGGGCGGAACACCGCGAAGGGGTCCGTGACCTGCAGGTCCCGGCAGGTGAACTGGAACAGCGCGGGCGGGCGGCCGCCGGCCGGGCCCGCGGGCACCGTCCGGCCGGTGGGTTCCAGCACCCCCCGCCGCGACAGCACGCGCTGCAGGTTCGTCGCCGCGACCTGGTAGCCGAGCGCGGCGGAGTAGATCCGGCGCAGCTCCGAGACGGTGAACTCGGCCGGGGCCAGCGCGAAGCCGATGTTGGTGTAGGACAGCTTCGCGCGAAGCCGGTCTTGCGCGGCGAGCACGATCAGCTCGTGGTCGAAGGCCGTCGGCGGCAGTGCGTCGACCGGGTGCCAGGCGGTGTCGGCGGGCACCTCGGGGTCGATGTCGGAGGGCACCAGGCCGAGGAACGCGGTGGCGACCACCCGGCGGCCGGGCACCCGGTCCGGGTTGCTGAACACCGAGAGCTGCTCGACGTGGGACAGCTTGTGCACGTCGACCTTCTCGGCCAGCTGGCGGCGGATGGAGGTCTCGACGTCCTCGGTCGACGCGAGCCGCCCGCCGGGCAGTGACCAGCGGTGCACGTCCGGTTCCTGGGCGCGTTGCCAGAGCAGCACCCGAAGCCCGTCATCGCGGATCTGGAGCACTCCGGCGAGCACTTCGTGACCAGCGTCGCTCTTGTCCGCACAACTTGCGATGTTAGTATGTGGCACGTTTTCGATTCTAAGGCGAAAACCTCGGAGCGCTTGATCCGGGGTGCTAGCGGACCTTCCGGGCAGGTCGTCCCGGAGGGTCCGGCGAGGAGGACGACATGGCCGCGACTGCGACCTGGGAGCGGACCGACACCGGTTACACCGGGGTGGAGCCCACCGCGGACTGGGCGCGCGAGGTGCGCCGGCTGGCCGACGAACGGGACGCGGTGCTGCTGGCGCACAACTACCAGCTGCCGGAGATCCAGGACGTCGCTCACCACACCGGCGATTCGCTGGCCCTCAGCCGCATCGCGGCGAACAGCTCCGCGAGCACGATCGTCTTCTGCGGCGTGCACTTCATGGCCGAGACCGCGAAGATCCTCGGCCCGGAGAAGACGGTGCTCATCCCGGACGCCCGGGCGGGCTGTTCGCTGGCCGACTCGATCACCGCGGACGAGCTGCGCGCCTGGAAGGCCGAACATCCCGGCGCGGTCGTCGTGTCCTATGTGAACACCACCGCTGAGGTGAAGGCGGAGACCGACATCTGCTGCACGTCGTCGAACGCGGTGGACGTGGTGCGCTCGATCCCGGCCGACCGCGAGGTGCTGTTCTGCCCGGACCAGTTCCTGGGCGCGCACGTCAAGCGCGAGACCGGCCGCGAGAACCTGCACGTCTGGGCCGGGGAGTGCCACGTGCACGCCGGGATCAACGGGCCCGAGCTCGCCGCCCGCGCGGCGGCGAACCCGGACGCGGACCTGTTCATCCACCCCGAGTGCGGCTGCGCCACCTCGGCGCTCTACCTGGCCGGGGAGGGGACCGTCGCCAAGGAGCGGGTGAAGATCCTGTCCACCGGCGACATGCTGACCGCGGCGAAGGAGACCGGCGCGCGCTCGGTGCTGGTGGCCACCGAGATCGGCATGCTGCACCAGCTGCGCCGCGCCGCCCCCGAGATCGACTTCCGCGCGGTCAACGACCGGGCATCCTGCCGCTACATGAAGATGATCACCCCCGCGGCGCTGCTGCGCTGCCTGCGGGAAGGCGCCGACGAGGTGCACGTGCCGGCAGACGTCGCCGACCGCGCGCGGGCCTCGGTCGAGCGGATGATCGCGATCGGCAAGCCGGGAGGCGGCGAATGAGCTGGGAAGCGGGCGCGGACTTACTCGTCGTCGGCACGGGTGTCGCGGGTCTGACGGCGGCGCTGCGGGCCCGCGAACTGGGCCTGCGGGTGCTGGTGGTCAGCAAGGACTCCGCGACGGCGGGCAACACGAGCTGGGCGCAGGGCGGCATCGCCGTGGTCCGGCCCGACGAGCTCGACCCGGGCGACAGCCTGCGCGAGCACGTCGAGGACACGCTGACCGCAGGGGTCGGGCTGTGCTGGCGCCCGGCGGTGCGGGACATCCTCGCCGACGGCGCGGCGGCGATCGCGCGGCTGCAGGCGACCGGCGCCCGGTTCGACGTGGGCCCGGACGGCGAGCTGGCGCGCACCAGCGAGGGCGGGCACAGCGCGTTCCGCGTGATCCACTCCGGCGGCGACGCGACCGGCGCTGAGGTGCAGCGCGCGCTGTCCGAAGCCGTGCGCGGCGGCGGGATTCCGGTGCTGGAGCAGCATTGCGTCGTCGAGCTGCTGCGCGGCGACAGCGGCGCCGTGGTCGGCGCGGTCGCGATGGACGCCGAGAACAGGCCGGGTGTGCTGCGCGCCCCGGCGGTGCTGCTGGCGACCGGCGGGCTCGGCCAGCTCTACGCCGCGACCACCAACCCCGAAGTGTCCACTGCGGACGGAATCGCGCTCGCGCTGCGGGCCGGTGCCTCCGTCGCCGACCTGGAGTTCGTGCAGTTCCACCCGACGGTGCTATACACGCCGGGCGGGCCGCGGGGGCGGCGGCCGCTGATCACCGAGGCGGTGCGCGGCGAAGGCGCGGTGCTCATCGACGTGCACGGGCGGCGCGTGATGGAGGGGGAGCACCCGCTCGCCGACCTCGCGCCGCGCGACGTCGTGGCGGCGGCGATCAACCGGCGGGCCGCCGAAACCGGCGCCGAGCACGTGTTCCTCGACGCCACGAGCATCGGGTCCGGGTTCGCCGAGCGGTTCCCGACGGTCCACGCGGCGTGCCGGGCGGCCGGGATCGACCCGGTCCGCGAGCCGATCCCGGTGGCCAGCGTCGCGCACTACTCCTGCGGGGGCGTGGTGGCCAGCGTGGATGGTCGCACCGCCGTGACCGGGCTCTACGCCGCCGGTGAGGTCGCGTGCACCGGGCTGCACGGCGCGAACCGGCTGGCGTCCAACAGCCTGCTGGAAGGCCTCGTGGTCGGTGGGCGCGCGGCCGAGGCGGTGGCCAAGGACCTGTGCTGCGGGCTGATCAACCGCGAGCCCGCCGGCGCGGCCCTGCAGTCCGCGATGGCGGTGGTCGACCGGGATCTGCTGCAGCGCACCATGAGCCGGTACGCCGGCATCGAGCGCGACGACGAGGGCCTGGCGACCGCGACGAAGGAGCTGGACCGGGCGGCCATCGTCCGTCCACTTCGGAATCGGCAGGCGGTCGAGGACTCCTCGCTGCTGCTGACCGCGCAGGCACTGCTGGCGGCGGCCAGGCAACGCGCGGAGTCGCGCGGCTGCCACCGCCGAACGGATTTCCCGGACACCGACGACCTGCGCTGGCGGCGCAGCACGGTGCTCCGGCTGGACGCCTCGGGGTGCCTCATCCACACCGCGGCCGGGATTGCGAGGGCGGCATGACCATCGATCTGGACAACGCGCGCGAAGTGGTGCGCATGGCACTGGCCGAGGACCTGCGCTACGGGCCGGATGCGACGACCGCGGCGACGGTCCCGGCCGGCGCGGTCGCCGAGGCGGGGTTCAACACCCGCAAGGCCGGCGTGGTCGCGGGCCTGCCGCTGGTGCGGCTGGTGCTCGACGAGGTGCTGGGCGCGGACGCCTACGCGGTGCTCTCCGAGCGGGCCGACGGCGACGTGCTGGAGCCCGGTGACTGCGTGCTGCGGGTGAAAGCACCGGTCCGCGGCCTGCTCACGGCGGAGCGCACGGCGCTGAACCTGCTGTGCCACCTCTCGGGCATCGCGACCGCGACGGCCGCGTGGGTCGAGGCGGTCGAGGGCACGGGCTGCCGGATCCGGGACAGCCGCAAGACGCTGCCGGGCCTGCGGGTGCTGCAGAAGTACGCGGTGCGTTGCGGCGGCGGTGTCAACCACCGGATGGGCCTCGGCGACGCGGTGCTGATCAAGGACAACCACGTGGTCGCGGCGGGCTCGGCGGTGGCGGCGGTGCGGGCCTGCCGGGAGCACGCGCCGGACCTGCCGATGGAGGTCGAGGTGTCCACTCTGGACGAACTCGACGAGGTGCTGGCGGAGGACGTGGCGCTGGTCCTGCTGGACAACTTCACCCCGCAGCAGTGCGCGGAAGCGGTGCGCCGGGTCCGAGCGGCGGCGCCGCGAACGGAGCTGGAGGCATCGGGCGGCCTGACGCTGGATGTGGCGAGGGCCTACGCGGAGACGGGAGTCCAGTACCTGTCGGTGGGAGGCCTGACGCACTCCTCCCCGGCCCTGGACCTCGGCCTGGACATGTGATCACCGGTCACAGCAGCGACTCGAATTCGATGCGCAGCTCGACGGGGTCGGACACCGCCAGCTTGCCGGTGTCCACCCCGGCCGGCGCGTAGAGCCGCGTGGTGGGGTCGAGGCGGTAGCGGAACGCGGTTAGCTGCCGTTCGTCCTCGGGGGCGCTCTCGAAGCGCCAGAAGTGCTCGATGCCCGCGGCGGCGTACTCGGCGGGTGGTTTGTCGGTCTGGTCGGCTGTCACCGAGCCCGGTGACATCACTTCGACCACCAGCAGGCAGTGCTGGGGGCGCAGGATCGCGTCGTCCGGCAGTGCGGAGTCGTACACGACGACGTCTGGTCTGCGGTTGAGCAGTGGTACGTCCCGCAGCCGCAGATCGACGTCCGTGGCCACGGTGAGCTCGGTTCCGGCGGCGAGTTCGAGCTCGTTCGCGAGGCGCCGCGCGATGATCTGGTGCAGGCGGCGGGGGGCAGGAGTCACGACGATGGCTCCATCGACAATCTCGAGGCGGCGGCACACTTCTTCGGGCAGCGCTTCGTACTCCTCGGCGCTGAGCCCCCCAGGCGGAAGCACCATCCAGTCGGGCAGCGCGGTCATTGTCGAACCCCTCTTCCTCACGGGTACTGGGCCAGCGTAGCTATTACGCCTCGTCGACGGGGACCTCGCACGGCGATTTCTTCACCTGGAGTCACGAAATGCTACCGAGGGTGTTCGCGCTGCGGATGTTGGGCATGATTGGTGCCGTGGGTCGGCCGATCGAGATGGAGGACTGATGACTGCGGTTCAGCCCGAGCGGGTTCTGCCTTCTCCGCTGTTGGGCGGGATCTACCGGGCCCAGCGGCCCACCGGGCCCGTGGTCGGGTTGCTCGTAGTGCTGTTCTGCCTGCTCGTCGGGCAGGCCGTCGCCGGGGTGGTGCTGGTCTCGGCGTTCGGGTTGCCGATGAGCGCGCTGGTCGGCGGCGAGCTGGGGCTGACCACCCAGCTGGCGCTGATGCTCAGCTTCGCCGGGGCCTCCGGCCTGCTGGCGCTGTGGATCCGGGTCAAGGAGCGGCGGCCCTTCGGCTCCGTCGGGTTCTTCCCCGCTTCGCGCATCGGCGCGCACCTGGCGTTCGGGACCGCGGTGGCGGTGGTGCTGCTGTCCGTGCCGGTCGGCATCAACGTGCTCAGCGGGCAGTTCGAGATCGGTTCGGTGCGCGCCGCGCAGATCGGCGGCGCGCTCGTGGCGCTGATCGGGTTCGCCGTGCAGGCCGGCACCGAGGAGATCCTCACCCGCGGCTACCTGATGCAGGTCACCTACCGGAAGTGGGGCCTGGTCGCCGCGATCGCCTTCCAGGCGCTGGTGTTCGCCGCGCTGCACGGCGTCAACGCAGGCGTCAGCGTGATCGCGCTGGTCAACATCCTGCTGATCGCCGTGGTGCTGGCGTTCTGGGCACTGGCGGAGGGCGGCCTGTGGGGCGTGTGCGCGTTCCACGCGGTGTGGAACTGGTGGCAGGGCAACGTGTACGGCATCGAAGTGTCCGGAATGGACATCCGGACGACCGTGCTGGAGATCGGCGGCTCGCCGGGCAGCGCGCCCCTGCTCACCGGCGGCGGGTTCGGCATCGAAGGAAGCCTGCTCACCACCGCGGTCCTGACCGTCGCCGCGGTGCTCGCCGCGCTCGTCTACCGCCGGAAGCTCGCCCGCTCGCAGGCCGGGTGAAGGGCGCCTTCCGAGCGGGAAGGCGCCCTCCAAGGCGGGACTTCAGAAGCGGCGGTTGGCGAGGACCGGGATGGCTCGGCGGGCCTGCTCGACCGCGGCCGGATCGATGTCCACGACCAGGATCTCGGGGGCGTCCGCGAGCTGCGCGTGCACCTGGCCCAGCGGGGTCGCCGCGAGGCTGTAGCCGATGCCGGTCGGGGCCTTGCCGCTCGGCTCCCGGCCGACGCTGCGCGGATCGGCCTGGTCGCAGGCCACCACCCACGACGTGGAGTCCAGCGCGCGGGCGCGCACCAGCAGCTCCCACTGCTCGCGCTTGCCCTCGCCGGAACCCCAGGACGCCGAGGTGACGATCACCGACGCGCCCTTGTCGGCCAGCGCCGTGAACAGGCCGGGGAAGCGCACGTCGTAGCAGGTCGTGAAGCCGACCTTGGTGCCGCCGAAGTCCACCACCACGGGCTGCTCACCCGGCGCGACGGTGTCCGACTCGGCGAAGCCGAAGGCGTCGAACAGGTGGATCTTGTCGTAGGAGGTGTCCACGCCGCGGCCGGTGATCAGCAGCGTGTTGGTCACCCTGCCGTCCTCGGTGGGTGTGAACATGCCCGCCGCGACGGCGATGCCGGCTTCCTCGGCCAGCCGCCGCACCTCGGTGGCCCACGGACCGTCGAGCGGCTCGGCCAGCGGCCCGAGCTTGATCCCGAAGCAGGCCATCGTCGCCTCCGGGAAGACCGCGAGGTCGGCGCCTGCGTCGGCGGCCCGCCGCACGTAGTCGGCCACCAGCTCCAGGTTCGCCTTGGGGTCCGGGCCGGAAACGATCTGGCAGAGAGCAATCCGCATAACCACAACCATCCTTCAGGAATTGTTTCCAAACTCGTCTTGCGTAGCGGTGCGGGTGGCGGCCCCCCTGCGGGAGTTACAGACGCCGTCTGGACTGTGGGATCCCCGACTTACGTATGACCAATACGCGGCGTCGGGGACTGGCCTCGCCCAGTAGCCCAGAAGGGCGGGCACCGTCTGAGAACCCGCGGCGGTGCGAGTTGCGTAGGTGGGCTAAGCGGCTGGCGCCGCTTCAAAGAAGAACGACATTTGAAACTCCCTCCAGCGCTCACCCGTTACGATGTTTGTATACCAGCGATATGCATGCAGCTAGATTTCACACAGGGGGTCTTCGTTGCCGTCGGGACGCGAACTGGCTTACGACCATCTCAAGGACACGGTCCTCAGCGACCCGTCGATGCAGGGGCAGTTCGTCAACGAACAGGCGCTCGCCGACGAGATCGGGGTGTCCCGCACGCCGATCCGCGAGGCCCTGCTGCTGCTCGCCGCAGAGGAGCTGGTGCAGCTCGTGCCCAAGCGCGGCGCCTACATCGCGCCGGTCGGCGGCCGGGAGATCCGCGAGCTGTTCGAGATCCGCACGATGATCGAGTGCTACGCGGCCCGCCGCGCCGTCGAGCTGGACGCGGTGCCGCTGGAGCAGATGCGCGCCGAGCTGGACGCCCAGCGCGAGCTCGGCGGCGACGACCAGGCCCGCGCGTTCATCGACCGGGACCACGGGTTCCACGCCGCGCTGGTGTGCGCGGTCGGCAACGACATGCTCAGCAAGACCTACGACGCGCTGCGGGCCCGCCAGATCCGTGCGGGCATCGTGGCGCTGTTCAGCGTCAGCGGACGGCGCAAGGCGGTGCTCGCGGAGCACGAGGCGATCCTCGCGGCGCTCGCCGCGGGTGATGCGGAGGCCGCGACGAAGGCGATCACCGAGCACCTGACGGCGACGCAGCAGGTCGTCCTCGCGGGCTGAGGAGGGGTTCCCGGTCTTGGGCGAAGTTGGGAACCCCGCTCCCGCATCACCCGGGCTTCCCGGCTGGGAAGCGCCCGATTTCAGGCAAAATCGGAAACCCCACCCCCGGGCCTCCCGGCGGGCGGGGTTTCCGATTTCAGGCAAGACCGGGCAGGTCACTGCGCGTTCCGGCGGCCCAGGGACAGGCCGATCAGGGTCACCACGCAGGTCGCCGTGAGGTAGCACGCCGGGGCGAACCAGGTGCCGAACGAGGCGAACAGGTAGGTGAACAGCAGCGGCGCCAGTGCGCCGCCGATGACGCCCGCCAGGGTGTACGCCAGGGACGATCCGGTGGCACGCAGCGCCGGGCTGAACTGCTCGGACACGAACGCCGCCTGCGGCCCGTACATGAGCGCGTGCCAGACCAGGCCGATGATCACGCCGAAGATCAGCAGCCCCGCCGAGCCGCCGCCGACCATCGGGAAGAACACGAACGGCCACACGCCGGCGCCGATCGCGCCCACCGCGTAGACCTTCCGCCGTCCCCACCGGTCCGACAGCGCGCCGGCCAGCGGCATCAGCACGAGCTGCAGCGTCGAGCCGAGCATGACCCCGGTGACCGCCCAGCTCTTCGGCATGTTCAGCTGCTGGGTGGCGTAGGTGAGCACGAATACGGTGAACAGCGCGTAGAGCACGTCCGGGCCGACGCGGGAGAGGATCGCCGACACCAGCGCGCGGGGTTCGCGGGTGAAGACGTCCCGCACCGGCGCCCCGGCCTGCTCGCCCTTCTCCTGCAGCTCCTTGAAGACCGGGGTCTCCTCCAGTTTCACCCGGATCCACAGGCCGAACAGCACCAGCACGGCGGAGAGCAGGAACGCGACCCGCCAGCCCCAGGACATGAACTGCTCCTGGGTGAGCAGCGCCGCGAGCGCCGCCAGGACGCCGTTGGCCAGCAGGTTGCCCGCGGGCGGGCCGATCTGGGCGGCCGACGCCCAGAAGCCGCGGTGCTTCTCGCTGCCGAACTCGCTGGACAGCAGGACCGCGCCGCCCCATTCGCCGCCGATGCCCACGCCCTGCGCGAAGCGCAGCACCACCAGCAGCACGGCGCCGAGCGCGCCGACCTGGCTGTGCGTCGGCAGCAGTCCGATGAAGACGGTGGAGATGCCGGTGATGAGCAGGGTGATGACCAGCACCTGCTTGCGCCCCAGCACGTCGCCGAGCCGGCCGAACACGAAGCCGCCCAGCGGCCGGGAGACGTAGCCGACGGCGTAGGTGGAGAACGCCAGCAGCGTGCCGGACAGCGGGTCGTGGCTGGGGAAGAACAGCTGGCCGAACACCAGCGCCGACGCCACCGAGTACGCGGCGAAGTCGTACCACTCCAGGGAGGTGCCGCTGAGGCTCGCGACGAAGGCCTTGATCAGGTCCTTGCGGGCCGGCCGGGCCGGCGTGGATAGCGCTTGGGTCATCGGGGTCCATTTCCTGTGCCGGGCTCCCGGGGGTCGTTCGGCTCGTGGATGCCGACCACCGGGGTACTGTGATACACCAAATGTATACAACCAGTATGCGGACGTTGGAGGACATCTTGTTTCCACTGAGTTTCGATGTCAACGGCGAGCTCGTCGAGGTGTCGGTGACGGCCCTGCTCAACGGCGGCTACGCCGGGCGCAGCCAGGAGGATGTCGCGGCGCACGTCGCCGAGCTGGCCGAACTCGGTGTGCCCGCGCCGACGAAGACCCCGTGCCTCTACCCGGTCGCGCCCTACCTGGCGATGCAGGCCGACGAGGTGCCCGCGCAGCACGAGCGCACCTCGGGCGAGGCGGAGTGGGCGCTGGTCGTCGCCGGCCCCGAGGAACGGGACGTGCTGCTGACCGTGGCCTGCGACCACACCGACCGGGCGCTGGAGGTGCACGGCGTCGCGTGGAGCAAGCAGGCCGGCCCGGACGTGCTGGGCCGCAAGGCTTGGCGGCTGGTCGACGTCGCCGACCGGCTCGACGAGCTGACGCTGACCGCGTGGGCCGACGGCGAGGTGATCCAGCGGGGCACCCTGGCGGAGCTGCTCACGCCCCAGTTCTGGCTCGACGACCTGCGCGAACGCGGCCTGCTGAAGCCGGGCACCGTGCTGCTGTCGGGCACCATCCCGATGGACGCCGCCGTCGACCAGTTCGCCGGTTCCTGGCGGGTCGAGCTCGGCGACCCGAAGACCGGCGACGTCATCGCCTGCGAGTACCGGGTCAGCCGGATGCCCGAGCCGGTGGCGTGAGCCGACGCTTTCGCGCGAAATCGTCGCCCCGCGTGCGGGAGGCCGGCGATTTCGCGCGAAACCGCCACCGGCGCGGCGGGCCCGGTTGCGCCGGCCCGGCGAGCAAGATCTCAGGTTATTGAGAACTACTTGCAACAGCACCTATTGTTCAGGAGTGCTGAATCGTCGTGCCTTCTTCGTCGCCGTTCCGGTCGCCCTGGGCCTGCTCGGGGCCGGTTGCGCCGCGCCCTCCGCGCCGGGCACCGGCGATCCCGGGTCGATGCTGCTCGCCGACGGCTTCGAGCCGGAGAGCCTGAACCCGCTGCTGGGCTACGGCGTGGAAGGCGCCGCGAAGTTCTACGACGGGCTGCTGGCCTTCGACGGCCAGGCCGCGCTGCGCCCGGCGCTGGCCAGCGAGGTGCCGCAGTCCACGCCGGATGCCAAGACCTGGACGGTCAAGCTCCGCGAGGGCGTCCGCTTCCACGACGGCACGGCCTTCGACGCCGACGACGTCGTCGCCACCTACCGGGCCGCGATCGACCCGGCCTACGCCTCGACGGTCTCGTCGGACTTCGACATGCTCGCCGGCGTCCGCGCGCTCGACCCGCACACCGTGCAGTTCGACCTGAAGATCCCCTACGCGGCCTGGCCGTCGAAGCTGGTGCTCGGCATCGTGCCGAACGAGCAGCTCGCCGAGCCCAAGCCGCAGGAGAGCTCGCCGCTGAACACGAAGCCGGTCGGCACCGGCCCCTACAAGCTCGTCGAGTGGCGCCAGGGCGACCAGATGACCTGGGAGGCCAACGCCGACTACTGGGGCGGCGCGCCCGCGATCGGCAAGGTCACCGTCGTCTTCGCCAAGGACGACAACACCCGCGCCCAGCGCCTGTCCGCCGGCGAGTTCGACGGCACCGTGCTGCCGCCGGTGCTGGCCGAGAGCGTCGGCCGCGACGGGTACCGGACGGTGCACCACAGCACCGCCGACTACCGCAGCATCGCGCTGCCCAACGAGCACCCGGTCGCCGGTGATCGGGCCGTCCGGCAGGCGCTGAACCTCGCGGTCAACCGCGAAGGCATGATCCAGGCCCTGCTGGGCGGGCACGGGAAGCCCGCCTACGCCCCGATCCCGGAGTCGATGGGCGCGAACTACGAGCCCGCCGCGCGGTTCGACTTCGACCCGCAGCGCGCCGCGAAGGTGCTCGACGACGCCGGCTGGCGCGTCGGCGGCGACGGCATCCGGGAGCGGGGCGGGGTCCGCGCCGAGTTCACGGTGATGTACTTCGCCGACGACAGCCTGCGCAAGGACCTGGCCCGCGCGTTCGCCTCGGACGCCAAGACGATCGGCATCCAGGTCGAGCTCGCCGGGGTGGACCGCTCGGCGGTGGCCGGGCGGCTGGCCACCGACGGGATCGTGCTCGGCGGCGGGAACCCGATGGACCCCGACCCGCAGGCCTACGCCAGCCTGCACTCCTCGGTCATCGGCACCGGCACGTACAACAACCCCGGCAAGTACCGCAACGCCGAGGTGGACGCCGCGCTCGACGGCGGCCGCCAAGAGCTCGATCCGGCCAAGCGGGCGGAGTTCTACAAGCAGGCGCAGCGCGCCTACGTCGCCGACCCGGGCCTGGTGTACCTGGCGTTCATCGACCACAGCTACGTGATGCGCGACGGCGAGTGGTCCGGCTACCAGCCGCCCGTCGAGCCGCACGTGCACGGGACCACCTGGGGCCCGTGGTGGAACATCGAGACCTGGAAGCCGCAGGCATGAGCCGCGCGATCGGCCGCCTGGTGCTGCGGCGGATCGGGTTCGCGGTACCGGTGCTGGTGATCGTCGCGTTCGGGATCTTCCTGCTCGCCGCGGCATCCCCGTTCGACCCGATCCACCAGTACTACGGCGTGGAGATCTTCGGCGCGTCGGCCGCCGACGTCGCCGCGGTGCGGGCCCGGCTGGGGCTCGACGAGCCCGTGCTGGTGCAGTTCTGGCAGTGGGCCACCGGCGTGTTCGGCGGCGATCTGGGCGTGTCCCGCTCGTTCCGGCAGCCGGTCGCGCAGGTCGTCGCGGAACGGCTGCCGTGGACGATCCTGCTGGCCGTGACCGGGCTGGCGCTGGCCGTGGTGATCGCGCTGGCGCTGGGCACCGTCGCGGCGTGGCGGCAGGGCGGCTGGATCGACCGGTTCGTCACCGCCATCGGCCACGCGCTGGAGGGCGTGCCGCCGTTCGTGCTGGCGCTGCTGTCGATCGCGGTGTTCTCGCTGGGCCTGGGCTGGCTGCCGGTGGCGGGCCTGACCGACGCGGGCACCGCGGTGTCGTTCGGACAGGTCGCGAAGCACCTGGCGCTGCCCGCGCTGGTGCTGGGCATCTCGCAGTCGCCGTGGCTGGTGCTGCACGTCCGGCAGTCGATGCTGACGTCGCTGGCCGAGGACCACGTGACCGGGGCGCGGGCGCGCGGCCTCGCGGAACGCGTCGTCGTGCTGCGGCACGCACTGCCGACCGCGCTGCTGCCGTTCGTCACGCTGATCGGCGCGCGGGTTCCGGAGCTGGTCACCGGGGCGGTGCTGGTCGAGGAGGTCTTCTCCTGGCCGGGCCTGGCCGCGGCCGTCGTCACCGCCGCGACCGCCGTCGACTACCCCCTGCTGGCGATCCTGACGCTGGTGGCCACGGCGGCGGTGCTGCTGGGCTCGCTGCTCGCCGACATCGCCGCGATCGTGCTAGACCCGAGGGTGGCCGCCGATGGCTGACGAATCCGTGCGCGGCACCGCCGCCCGTCCGTCCAAATCGGCCGGTCCGTGGCGCGCCGCGGGGCGCGGGCGCGCGGGGACGCCCCGCGCCCGGCCCAAGGCCCGGCTGTGGGTGTCGCTGGGCGGCCTCGCGCTGCTGGTGCTGGCCGCGATCGCGGTGCCCGCGGTGTTCGGCAGCGAATCGGTGCGCTACGACTCGATCCGGCTCGCGCCGGGCCCCGCGCACCCGTTCGGCACCGACTCCGGCGGCCGGGACCTGTTCGTGCAGTCGCTGGCCGGGCTGCGGATCTCCTTGCTGGTGGCCGGGATCAGCGCCGTCGTGTCCACAGTGCTCGGTTCGCTGGTGGGCGCGATCGCGGGCAGCGCCGGCGGCTGGCCGGACAGGCTGCTGATGCGCCTGGTCGACACCGTCAACTCGGTGCCGCACCTGCTGCTGGGCATCGTGATCGTCGCGCTGTACCGGGGCAGCCTGGTGGCGGTGATCCTGTCCATCGCCCTCACGCACTGGACGACGGTGGCGCGCATCGTGCGCTCGGAGGTGCTGTCGCTGCGGCAGCGGCCGCACATCGACGCGGCGATCGCGGGCGGCTCGTCGCGGTGGCGGATCCTGCGGCGGCACCTGCTGCCCGCGATCGTGCCGCAGGCCGCGCTGTCGGCGGTGCTGCTCGTGCCGCACGCGGTGTGGCACGAAACCGCGCTGAGCTTCCTCGGCCTCGGCCTGCCGCCGCACCTGGCCAGCATCGGCAACATCCTCGGCGACGGCCGGGAAGCGGTGCTGCTCGGCGCGTGGTGGATCGTGCTGTTCCCGTCGGTGCTGCTGGTGCTCACGACGCTGGCGGTGTCCGGGCTGGCCGCCACCTGGCGCGACCGGGTCGTGCCGCGACGGCGATCGGAGTTGGCGCTGTGAGCGAACCGCTGCTCGAACTGGACCGGCTCTCGGTGCGGTTCCTGCTGGGTCGCGGGACCGAGGTGCGGGCCGTGACCGACGCGACGCTGCGGCTGCGCCCGGGCCGGGTGCTCGCGCTGGTCGGGGAGTCCGGCTGCGGCAAGTCGGTGCTGGCCTCCGCGCTGCTCGGCCTGCTGCCCGGCAACGCGCAGGTGCGCGGCGCGGCCGTGCTCGCCGGCGGCATCGAGCTGCTGGCCGCGCCAGAAGCGGTGCTGGCCGGGCAGGTCCGCGGCCGGCAGGTCGGCCTGGTGCCGCAGTCCGCGGGCACCCACCTGACCCCGGTGCGGACCGCGCGCAGCCAGCTCGTCGAGGCGATCCGGGCGCTGGACGGCGCGGCCGGGCCAGACGAGCTCGCCGAGCGCGTCGGGCTGGACCCCGCCGACCTGGACCGGTACCCGCACGAGCTCTCCGGCGGGATGGCGCAGCGGGTCGCGGTGGCGCTGGCGCTGGCCGGCGACCCGCGGATCATCCTCGCCGACGAGCCGACCACCGGTCTGGACCGGCCGCTGGTGCACCGCACCGTGGACCTGCTCGCAGAGGCCGCTGCCGAGGACCGCGCGGTGCTGCTGATCACCCACGACCTCGCGGCCGCCCGCCGGGTCGCCACCGACGTCGCGGTGATGTACGCCAGCCGGATCGTCGAGGCGGGCCCCGCGGAGCAAGTGCTCGCCGAGCCCTGGCACCCGTACACCGCTGGGCTGCTCGGCGCGCTGCCCGACGGCGGCTTCCAGCCGATCCCGGGCCATCCGCCGGCCCTCACCGAACTGGCCCGCCTCGAACAGGAATGGGGTTGCGTGTTCTGCCAACGCTGTCCGGACGTGCCCGGATTCGGGCCCTGCACGGGAGATCCGGAACTGCTCGAACTCGGCGACCGGTGGGTCGCCGCGCACCCGCCGTGCTGAGCGCGACCGGCCTGGTCGCCGGCTACCGGCGCGGCGAACCGGTGCTCGACGGCGTCGACCTGGACCTCCCGGCCGGTGCGGTGGTCGGGCTGGCCGGGCCGAGCGGGTGCGGGAAGTCCACGCTGGCCAGGATCCTCGGGCTGCTGCACGAGCCGTGGTCCGGGCGGGTGGTGCTCGACGGCGAACCGGTCACCGGCTTCCGGCACGCGACGCCGCGGGCGCAGCGGACCGCGATCGGCATCGTGTTCCAGCATCCGCGGCCCGCCGTGGATCCGCGCTTCACGCTGCGCGAGATCATCGCCGAACCGCTGCGCGCCACCGGCGCCGACGGCGACGTCGGCGAGCTGGCCGACGAAGTGGGGCTGACCGCGGAGCTGCTGTCGCGGCGACCGCACGAGGTCAGCGACGGTCAACTGCAGCGGGCCTGCCTGGCGCGGGCGCTGGCGCTGCGGCCCGAGTACCTGATCTGCGACGAGATGACCGCGATGCTGGACGCGTCGACCACGGCGGCGCTGGTGCGGGTGGTGAACCGGCGCGTCGAGGAGCACGGCGCCGGGGTGCTCGCGATCAGCCACGACGAGGACCTGCTGGGGCATTGGGCGGTGCACGTGGTTCGCCTCGGCGGCGGGGCGATATGACATGGTGGGGCGAACGCGGTCGCGGGGGACCGCTCGGCAAGTGACGACGGACCCTAGGAGTCGACGTTGAGCGAGGGCGAAGGCACGACCTTCATGCAGTGGCGGGAACGGGCCCAGACCGAGGTCCGCGACGACCGCCCCAAGATGCGGGCGCTCATGATCACCGCGGCGGTCGTGGTGGTCATCGGGATCGTCGTGGGATCCCTCTTCCTGCTGCTGTCCTGACCCGGATGTCCGCAATTTCAATGGAAATCAGAGGTCCGATTTCCATTGAAATCGCGGAAGTCGTCCACAGCCTCCGGCGTGTCGTGGTCCGACTCGCCGGAGGTTCGCAGTTTCAATTGAAACTGCGAACCTCCGGCACGGGTCACTGCTCCTCGGGGAGCTTGGTGACCAGCAGCCGGGAGACGCGGTGGCCGTCCATCGTGCGGACCGTGAAGCGGTGCCCCAGGGCCTCCAGGGAGTCGCCCTCGGCCGGGACGCGGCCCAGGCGGCTGACCACGAAACCCGCCACCGTGTCGTAGGGGCCGTCGGGCAGCGCGATCCCGGTCTGCTGCTCGAAATCGGCGCGGTGCAGCAGGCCGTCGGCCTCGAAGCTCCCGTCGCCCTTGGGGCGCACCGGCGCGGCGCTGGGGTCGTACTCGTCCCAGATCTCCCCGACGACCTCCTCCACGAGGTCCTCGACGGTGACGATGCCCGCGGTCCCGCCGTACTCGTCGACCACCACGGCCAGGTGCCCGCCGCGCCGCCGCATCTGCGACAGCGCGGCCAGCACCGGCTTGCTGGCCGGCAGCGCCGTCACCGGCCGGGTCAGGTCGCCGACCGTGCGCGCCTCGTGGCCGCCGTGGGTCGTGGCGAGCAGGTCCCGGACGTGGATGAACCCGACGATGTCGTCGGCGGTGTCCCGGATGACCGGGTACCGCGAGTGCGGCTTGCCCGCCACCTCGGCGATCGCCTCCGGCAGCGGCGTGGTGCGGTCCAGGAAGTCGACCTCGGTGCGCGGCACCATCACCTCGCCGAGCACCCGGTCGGTGGCCTTGAACGCGTCGCTGAGCAGCCGCCGCTCCTCGATGGTCAGCTGCTCGTTGGTGCGCACCATGTCGCGCAGTTCTTCCTCGCTGACCTTGTCCGCATCGGCGCGCGGATCGATGCCCAGCAGCCGCACCACCGCGTTGGTGGACTTCGACAGGAACCAGATCAGCGGCCGGAACAGCGTCGCGAGCCGGTCCAGCACAGCGGCGGTGACCAGTGCGACGCCCTCGGACTTCTGCAACGCCAGCCGCTTGGGCGCGAGCTCGCCGAGCACCAGCGACAGGTACGAGACGAACAGCGTCACCAGCACCAGGGCCACCGACGCGGCGAGGCCGATCGGCAGGCCCCACCCGGCCAGCATCGGTTCCAGGCGCACCGCGATCGTCGCGCCGCCGTAGCTGGAGGCGAAGAACCCGGCGAAGGTGACGCCGATCTGCACCGCGGAGAGGAACCGGTTGGAGTCGGCGCGCAGCTTGGCCACCCGGGCGCCGCGCCGGTCGCGTTCGGCGAGCTTGCGGACCTGGCTCTCGCGCAGCGACACCAGCGCGATCTCGGCCGCCGCGAAGTAGCCGCCGAACAGCACGAACAGCAGCACCAGCGCGAGGTTCCAGACAACACCGTCCATCTTCCGATTGTTCCACCAGCGGTGGACGCGAGCCTCCGGCGATCGCTGCCGAAACGCGCGATCGCCTGCGGCCCGCGACGCCGACGGCCATGATGTGATCAGCCGAACGGGAGGAGCATTCATGGTCGTCCAGGGCATCAGCAAGGTCGTCGTTCCGGTGCGCGACCAGCAGCGCGCGAAGCGGTTCTGGTCCGAGGTAGTGGGCTTCACCGTCACCACCGACGCCCCGTACGACGACGAGGGCAACCGCTGGGTCGAGGTCACCGCGCCCGACGGCGTTTCGACGCTGATCTTGAGCGCCAGCGAGACCGACCAGGCGATCTTCCCGGTCTACGACGGAATTCCGTCGGCCACGTTCTTCCTGTACGCCGACGACATCGAGCAGACCTACCGCGAGCTGTCGGCGAAGGGCGTCGAGTTCTCGGAGCCGCCGGTCCGGCAGCCGTGGGGCTGGTGGTCGACGTTCCTGGACAGCGAGGGCAACCGCGTCACCCTCCAGCAGGCACGTGGGTGAGAATTCGGGCTCCTACCGGATGAACCACTCACGAGCTCAGCTGGTGGCGCGCCAGTACTGGTGCTTCTTCTCGTCGCGCACCAGGATTCCGTGCTGGGCGAGCTCGGTGCGCAGCAGTGCCGCTTCCTTTCGGTCGCGCTTGCGAAGCGCGCGGTCGCGGGCCGCCATCAGCGCGTTGATCCGCAGCGGCAGTTCCGGCGTGTCCTCGATCCACCGGGCGTAGTGGCCGGCGAACGGGTCCTTCTCCCGCCACGGGTAGCCGTGCTCGACGAACGCCCGGCGCAGCTTCGTCCAGTCCAAATCGGACGGTTGCCGGGCCTGCTCGGCGCCGGATTCGTCCAGCACCACCAGGTGTTTGCGGTCGAGGAACACGGAGCCGATCTCGTCGCGCGCGATGTGCTGAGCCGAGCTGCCGACGGCCAGCGTCACCCGCTCGGGCTCGACGGTGACGGTCAACCGCTCCTGCGCCATCAGCCCGGCGAAGCCGAGCCCGATGATCAAGCCGATGGCGACGGCGCCGACGGTGCCCCACGGATCGGGCACCGACGCGGCGAGCTCGAAGACGCCCTGGAACGGAGCCCACGGCAGCCCGGCGACCCAGCCCGCCGCCATCCGCAGCAGCCAGATCAGCAGCGCGCCCAGCAACGGGCAGATGAGCCAGGTGCCGTGCCGGATGAATCGGTGCTCGGCCACGGTGGTGGCAGGTTCGGCGGCCATACCGCCATTATCCAAATGGCTGTTCCCAGGCTCGTCCTGCGTGGCGGTGCGGGTGCCGGTTGAGCCTCGGCTGGGAGCCGCCCGGTAGGGGAAGGGCCCGGGGTGCCGTGGCGCCCCGGGCCCTTTTCCCCTCTCACCGGATCAGGCGCCTGCCTCGCGGATCAGGATGTCCACCGCCGCGTCGTTGCGGGCGGTCTCCTTCTCGATCACGTCGTCGGGCGGGTAGAACCCGTCGATGCCGCCGCCGTTGGCCGGGTACATCTCGAAGGTGTAGGCCAGGATCTTGTGCTGGCCCCACATCCAGTCCAGGCTGTCGCCGTCGGTGACGTAGAGGTCGCTGGACTGCTGCGGGGTGTAGCCGTTGCTCTGGGCCATCTCGCCGCCGACCCGCGCGAACCGGTCGTACTCCTCCTGCGTCATGTCCTCGGTGACGTCGTCGCTGGTGTGCCCGAAGGGCCACAGCACGAGCTCGGAGTAGGTGTGGAAGTCGATCGCGGCCTTGATCTGCTGGGCGCCGCCGACCACCCGCGAGTCGATGAAGTCGCGCATCGCCGCGGTCTCCGGCGCCGACCACTCGGCCGTGCCCCGGTAGGTCTCGCCGTTCGGGTCGTCATCGGAGCCGCCGCAGCAGCCCCACTTGTAACCCCAGTTGCGGTTGAGGTCGGTGCCGGCGTCCTGCCGGTTCTTGCGCCAGCCCTGGAACTGGCCGGACTCCACGTCGTAGGACGAGCCGTCCGGGTTGACCACCGGGATGATCCAGATCTCCCGGTTGTCGACGGCGTCCTTCACGGCCTGGTCGCTCGCGTAGTCGTCGGTGAACCGGTTGGCGATGCGCAGGCACATCTCGGTGGTGAGGTGCTCGCGGGCGTGCTGGTTGCAGTCGAACAGCACTTCCGGCTCGTCCTCGTCCTGGCCGACGTTGTCGCTGATCTTCAGCACCGGGATGTCGCGGCCCTCGAAGGACTTGCCGATGCTGGACTTCGACGCGATGTCCGGGTGGTCCTTGACCACGGTGTCGAGCTCGGCGTTCATCTCGTCGAGGTTGTGGTAGCCCTCGTACCCGGGCGGGAAGTCGCCGGGCACCTGCTGCGCCTGCGCCGGGTTGATCCGCTTGAGCGCGTCGGCGACCTTGGTCTCGTCGTTGAGCACGAAACCGGCCGCCCGAAGCTGCTCGGCCTGCGCCGGTGTGGCCTCCACGGTGGCCACCGCGCCGGACACCGCGATGACCTGGGCGCCGGTGCGGTTGATCTCGGTTCGCGTCTTGCTGTCGGTGTTGGGAACGGTGTAGGTGGCCAAGTCCTGGGCGGCGGTCGCCCCGGTCGGCTCCGCGGACACGCTGGCCTGGATCGGGGCCAGCAGGACCAGGCACGCGGCTGCCGCCACGGTCACTGCCTTGCGCCGTGAGCTGAACATCGGGTCTCCGATCGATCACTGGTGGTGATGTTGGCAGGTTCTAGGAGCCGCCCGATGTTGGCAAGCCACTGGCGAACAATGGTCTGCCGTTGACGTTTTCCCATTCCGCGCGTGTCCCGGGTGACCTGCGACCGGGTTCGGGGACGGCGGGGCCCGGCGGCGATTACCCTGGTCGGTGTAGCCCCCGGGTATTGGAAGGACGCACATGCTCACCCGTACCGACCTGCGCGGTCGCGTTCCGTCCACCGTCGAGCTGCGCGCGACGCTGCCGCGCGCCGAGATGGACGTCGAGCACGTGCTGCATCGGGTCCGGCCGGTGATCGAGGCGGTCCGCGACCGCGGGGTGGCGGCCGTCCTGGACTTCACCGAGAAGTTCGACGCGGTTCGACCGGAACGGGTGAAGGTGGCGGCCGACGAGCTGCGGCGCGCCCTCGACGAGCTCGACCCGGCGGTGCGCGCGGCGCTGGAGGAGTCGATCGCCCGCGCCCGCAAGGTCCACGACGACCAGCGGCGCACCGACACGACCACGCAGGTCGTGCCCGGCGGCACGGTCACCGAGCGCTGGGTGCCGGTCGCGCGCGTCGGCCTGTACGCGCCGGGCGGCCTGGCGGTCTACCCGTCCAGCGTGGTGATGAACGTCGTCCCGGCGCAGGCCGCCGGGGTCGAGTCGCTGGTGGTGTGCAGCCCGCCGCAGGCGGAGTTCGGCGGCCTGCCGCACCCGACGATCCTGGCCGCCGCGCAGCTGCTCGGCGTCGAAGAGGTCTGGGCGGTCGGCGGCGCGCAGGCGGTGGCGCTGCTGGCCTACGGCGGGCACGACACCGACGGCGCCGAGCTGGTGCCGGTGGACATGGTGACCGGGCCGGGCAACGTGTACGTGACCGCCGCGAAGCGGCACCTGCGCAGCCTGATCGGCATCGACTCGGAGGCCGGGCCGACCGAGATCGCGGTGCTCGCCGACGCCACCGCCGACCCGGTGCACGTGGCCGCCGACCTGATCAGCCAGGCCGAGCACGACACGCTCGCAGCGAGCGTGCTGGTGACCACCTCCGAAGAGCTGGCCGACGCGGTCGACGCCGAGCTGGAGCGCCAGGTGGCGCAGACCAAGCACGTCGAGCGGATCGGCACCGCGCTGGCCGGCGTGCAGTCCGGCTGCATCCTGGTGTCCACTGTGGAGGACGGGATCCGGGTGGTGGACGCGTACGCCGCCGAGCACCTGGAGATCCAGACCGCGGACGCCGAAGCGGTGGCCGCGCGGGTGCGCAACGCGGGCGCGATCTTCGTCGGCCCGTACGCGCCGGTGTCGCTGGGCGACTACTGCGCGGGCTCCAACCACGTGCTGCCCACCGGCGGCTGCGCGCGGCACTCGTCCGGCCTGAGCGTGCAGAGCTTCCTGCGCGGCATCCACGTGATCGCCTACAGCGAGCAGGCGCTCCGCGACGTCGCGGACCAGGTGGTGGCGCTGGCCAACGCCGAGGACCTGCCCGCCCACGGCCAGGCGGTCACCGCCCGCTTCCCCCGCTGAGCGCCCGGAACAACCGAAGGTAGAACCCATGAGTGACGTGCCCGGCGCCGACACGACGCTGGCCGACCTGCCGTTGCGGGACGATCTGCGCGGCCGCAGCCCCTACGGCGCGCCGCAGCTGGACGTCTCGGTTCGGCTCAACACCAACGAGAACCCCTACCCGCCGCCGCAGGAACTCGTCGACGACGTGACCGCCGCGGTGCAGGAGGCCGCGACGGCGCTGCACCGCTACCCGGACCGCGACGCCAAGGCGCTGCGCGCCGATCTCGCCGCCTACCTGACCAAGGCCACCGGTGTCGCGCTGGCGACCGAGAACGTGTGGGCGGCCAACGGTTCCAACGAGGTCCTGCAGCAGATCCTGCAGGCCTTCGGCGGGCCGGGGCGCACGGCGCTCGGTTTCGAACCGTCGTACTCGATGCACCCGATCCTGTCCGCGGGCACCCGCACCGACTGGGTGCCGGCGCCGCGCCGCGACGACTTCAGCCTGGACGGCGCGCAAGCCGCCCGCATCGTCGCCGAGAAGCAGCCCGGCGTGGTGTTCGTGACCAGCCCGAACAACCCCACCGGGCAGTCGGTGTCGCAGGACGACCTGCGCGCCGTCCTCGACGCCGCGCCCGGCGTGGTCGTGGTGGACGAGGCCTACGCCGAGTTCTCCGCCCGGCCCAGCGCGATCGAGCTGATCCGCGAGTACCCGGCGAAGGTGATCGTCAGCCGCACCATGAGCAAGGCGTTCGCGTTCGCCGGCGGCCGGCTCGGCTACCTGGCGGCCGCCCCGGCGATGATCGACGCCCTGCTGCTGGTGCGCCTGCCGTACCACCTGTCGGTCGTCACCCAGGCCGCCGCGCGGGCCGCCCTGCGGCACGCCAAGGCCACCCTCGGCTCGGTGCAGGCGCTCATCGACGAGCGCGAGCGGGTCGTGGAAGCGTTGCGGGATCAGGGTTTCTCGCCGGTGCCCAGCGACGCCAACTTCGTCCTCTTCGGACGGTTCGCGGACGCGCACCGCGCCTGGCAGCGCTACCTGGACGCCGACGTGCTGATCCGCGATGTCGGCATCCCCGGCCACCTGCGGGTCACCATCGGCACGCCGGAGGAGAACGACGCCTTCCTGGCGGCGAGCAAGGTCGTGAGCGAGGAGATCAGCAAGTGACATTCCAGCCCGGGACCCGCATCGGGCGGGTCGAACGCACCACCAGGGAATCCTCGGTGCTGGTCGAACTCGACCTCGACGGCACGGGGCAGGTCGACATCGACACCACGGTGCCGTTCTACGACCACATGCTCACGGCGCTGGGCACCCACGCGGCCTTCGACCTCAAGGTGAAGTCGACCGGCGACACCCACATCGACGCGCACCACACGGTGGAGGACACCGCGATCGTGCTCGGCCAGGCGCTGCGCCAGGCGCTCGGCGACAAGAAGGGCATCCGCCGCTTCGGCGATGCCTGGATCCCGATGGACGAAACCCTCGCGCACGCTGCGGTGGACGTCTCGGGCCGCTCGTACTGCGTGATGACGGGCGAACCGGAGCAGTACAACAGCTTCACGATCGGCGGGAACTACCCGTTCGTCCTGAACCGCCACGTGTTCGAGTCCCTGGCGTTCCACGCCCAGATCAACCTGCACACCAGGGTCATCCACGGCCGCGACCCGCACCACATCGCGGAAGCCCAGTACAAGGCGATCGCCCGAGCCCTCCGCGCGGCGGTCGAACCCGACCCCCGCTTCACCGGCGTGGTCCCTTCCACGAAGGGCGCCCTGTAGGGGCGAGTCTTTTCGAGAGGGGCGCCGTCGACCGGCCGAATCGGTCGACGTCGCCCCTTCTCGTTGGTATGACAGTGCGAAGAGTGTATTGATCAGCACTCTCCGCGCGCGGGGCACGTCAAGAACGGCTGCTCCGCGAGGCGGATGAGCGCGGCGTCTCACCGATCAGGAGCGCGCCGGCTTCGGGCTCGGCCACGGTCCGTGGTGTTAGGAATGCCTACGGTTGCGCCGTTTGGCTGACGCCGGTGGTTCACCGTTGCGTCACTGCGGGTCTTACGCCGCTTGGCTTTCTTCGGTGACGATGTCCGCTCGTGACTGAGGTTTCTCGACGTCGGGTGTTGGCCGGTGCCGCTGGTGTGGCCGGTGGCGTTGCCGCCGCTTCGCTGCTGCCGCCCTCGCTGCACCAGGCCATGGCGAAGCAGGTTCCCCAGGGCGGTTTGGACGCTGTCGAGCACGTCATCGTGCTCATGCAGGAGAACCGCTCCTTCGACCACTACTACGGCACGCTGCGCGGGGTTCGCGGCTACGGCGACCGGTTGCCGTTGCAGCAGCCCGATGGGCGGTCCGTCTTCCAGCAGCCCGCCATCGGCGGTGAGGTGCTGCCGTTCTCGCTGCGGCAGGGCGCCGAGCGCGAGGGGCGGCCGGTTTCCGACATCCAGTACCTCGGCGACCTCGACCACAGCTGGGGCGGCAGCGGCAAGGCCTGGGCCGGCGGCTGGAACAACGACTGGGTCGCCGCGAAGACCTCCGCCACCATGACCTACTACGAGCGGCAGGACATCCCGCTGCAGTACGAGCTGGCCGACACCTTCACCATCTGCGACGCCTACCACTGCTCGGTCTTCGGCTCCACCAACCCGAACCGGAACTACCTCTTCTCCGGCACCACCGGCTACGAGCCGGGCACCACCAAGCGGGCCGTCACCAACGCCGCCTACAGCTACGACCACGCCGGCTACGAGTGGACGACGTACCCGGAGCGGCTGGAGAAGGCCGGGGTGCCCTGGCAGATCTACCAGGAGTGGGACAACTTCACCGACAACTCCGTCGAGTACTTCAAGACGTTCAAGGCGATCGGCCGCAAGATGCTCGCCGCGGTGGACGGCGAGTTCCGCACCACCGAGGAGTTCTACACCGCCCTGTTCGACAAGCCCGCCCAGGAGCAGCAGCGGCTGCTCAAGCAACTGGAGGCGGGCCGCGATGCGCTGACCGACGCCGAGCGCAGCCTGTTCGACCGTGCGATGTACCGCAGCAGGCCGGGCACCCTCGTCGAGCGGCTCCGCGCCGACATCGAGGCGGACCGGCTGCCGAAGGTGGTGTGGCTGGTTCCGTCCGCTGTGGACTCCGAGCACCCGGGCAGCTCCACGCCGGTCGGTAGCGCGAACCTGATCTACGAGGTGCTGGACGCGATCGCCGACCCGAAGATCTGGTCGAAGACCGCGCTGCTGCTCAACTTCGACGAGAACGACGGCTTCTTCGACCACGTGCCGCCGCCGGTGCCGCCGAAGCCCGGATCCGGCGAGGGCGACGACTACTTCGAGGGCCGGCCGATCGGCCTCGGCCCGCGGGTGCCGATGACCGTGGTGTCGCCGTGGACGATCGGCGGCTTCGTCAACTCCGAGGTCTTCGACCACACGTCGGTGCTGCGCCTGCTGGAGCGCTGGACGGGCGTGCAGGAGCCGAACATCAGCTCCTGGCGGCGCACCGCGTGCGGCGACTTGACCTCGGTGTTCGACTTCGAGAACGCGGCGAAGCCGCCGAAGCCCGCCGAGCCGGGCCCGGTGCCGGAGCCGATCGAGCGCTGGCACCCCAAGCCGCCGGCGGAGCAGGCGCTCCCGCTGCAGGAGCAGGGCCGCAGCCCGGCGCGGGCACTGCCGTACCAGCCGCAGGTCTCCGCCGCGCTGAACGGGGAAGCGGTGGCGCTGCGGCTGGGCAACGTCGGCGCCGGATCGGCGCACTTCGCGATCTACGCGTACGCGGGCGAGCTGCCCGGACCGTCCCATGTGGACGTTCGCGGTGAGCAGGTGGTCAACGTGCCGGCGAAGGAGGAGTACCGGCTCGCGGTGCAGGGGCCGAACCGGTTCTGGTTCGAGCTGAGCGGCTCCCGCGAAGGCAAGGCCGCGGGCCTCGACGTGCGGACGAACCCCGACGCCCGCACCGGCGGCCTGTCCCTGGAACTGCGGAACAGCGGCGCCGAGCCGATCACGGTGCGCCTGCGGGCCCTGGGCTACGCGCCCGGTGAGCAGCGCGAGGTCCGGCTCGCCGCGGGGGGCGCGGAGTCAGTGGCGTGGCCGACGGACCAGGGCTGGTACGACGTGGAGGTGACGGCCGCGCAGGACCGGTCGTTCCGGCGCCGGGCCACCGGCCGCGTCGAGAACGGAGCCCCGGGCATCACCGGCTGAGCCCGCGCCCCTCGGTACGCTGGCCGGGTTGAGGGGAGTGGTGATGCAGAGCTACCTGCCGATCATCCTGCTGGCCGTCGCGGGTTTCCTGATCGGCGGCGTCTACGCGACGTGGAAGACCGCCCGGTTCTTCGCCGTGGTGCTCGCGGTCGCCGCGCTGATGGCCACCGCCGGCGGCATCGGCTGGATGATCTACGGCTGAGCCTGAACGCGCGAAGGGCGCCCCGACCGAGTCGGAGGCGCCCTTCGTCTGTGGAGCGTCAGCTCTTCGCCGTGACGGGCTCCTTCTCGGGCTCGTCGCCCTCGCTGGTCGCGCCGCCGTGGCCCTCGTCCACGAAGGACTGCTCGTTGAACGGGCTTCCTCCCGAGAACACCTGCTGCATCTGGTCGCGGTCGATCTCCTTCGTCCACGCGCCGATGAGGACCGTCGCCACCGCGTTGCCCGCGAAGTTCGTCAGCGCCCGCGCCTCCGACATGAACCGGTCGATGCCCACGATCAGGCCTACGCCGTCCAGCAGCTCCGGCCGGTGCGACTGCAGGCCGCCCGCCAGCGTTGCCAGCCCGGCGCCGCTGACACCAGCCGCGCCCTTCGAGGCGATCATCATGAACAGCAGCAGCCCGACCTGCTCGCCCAGCGACAGCGGGTCGCCCATCGCGCTCGCGATGAACAGCGACGCCATGGTCAGGTAGATCATGGTGCCGTCCAGGTTGAACGAGTAGCCGGTCGGCACCGTGATGCCCACGACCGGCTTGCTCACCCCGAGGTGCTCCATCTTCGCGATCAGCCGCGGCAGCGCGGCCTCCGACGACGAGGTGGACACGATCAGCAGGAACTCGCGGCCCAGGTAGCGCAGCAGCGAGAAGATGTTGACCCGCGCGAACAGCCACAGCACCGGTCCCAGCACCAGGAACACGAACAGCACGCACGTGATGTAGAAGCCGAGCATGATCACGGCCAGGCCCTTGAGGGCCTGCACGCCGGTCGCGCCGACGACTGCGGCGATCGCGCCGAACGCGCCCACCGGCGCCGCCCACATGACCATCGCCAGCATCTTGAACACCAGCCGCTGGATGTGCTCGATGCCGCGCAGGATCGGGGTGCCCTTGTCGCCCATCGCCTGCAGCGCGAAACCGGCCAGCAGCGCCACCAGCAGCGTCTGCAGCACCTGTCCCTCGGTCAACGAGGACACCAGGGTGTGCGGGATGATCCCGAGCAGGAAGTCCGTGGTGCTCTCGGCGCCCTCACCGGCCTGCTGCACGCCCTGGCCGCGCAGCGATTCGGTGATGTGCAGCCCCTCGCCGGGGTGCAGCACGTTGCCCACCAGCAGCCCGATGATCAGCGCCACCACGGACATGATCATGAAGTACGCCAGCGCGAGACCGCCGACCTTGCCGACCTTGGCGGCCTTCCGGACGCCTCCCACGCCGAGCACGATGGTGCAGAAGATGACCGGCGAGATCATCATCTTGATCAGGTTGACGAACCCGGTGCCCAGCGGCTTCAGAGCCTTGCCGAGGTCGGGCGCGAGGAAGCCGACCGCGATGCCGGCCAGCACGGCGACGATCACCGCGATGTACAGGTAATGCGTTCGATCCCGACGGCGTGTCTGCGCAGCGTCTTTGCTTGCCACTGTTGCACTCCTACTGGGCTACCGGGTCACACTCGTACCAGCCGTGTCCCAGGTCACGGTCCGGCCGGGAGAGACTATCTGCGCCGGGTATCGTCGGCGTCACGCTTCTGTTCATTGTGTTCACATCTCCGACACGGATCCGTGATGCCCACCGCCGATGACCGGAACTGGTTCGGCCGCGTCCGGCCCAGCTGGAGCCTGGCCCGCCAGCTCTTCGTGCTGCAGGTGGTCGTGGTCGCCGTCGTCGTCCTCGCCGGTGCCGTGCTGGCCTGGTACGACGCGGGCCGGCGCAACGACGACGCGGCCGCGGAGAAGGTCGTCGCGGTGGCCCGCACGCTCGCCGCGCAGCCCGCGGTCCGGGACGGCCTGACCGCGCCGAACCCGACCGCCACGTTGCAGCCGCTGGCCGAACGCGTCCGGGCGGAGACCGGGGTCGACTTCATCACGATCATGTCCCCGGCGGGCATCCGCTACACGCACCCCGACCCGGCGCAGATCGGGCAGCGGTTCCTCGGGCACATCGAGCAGGCCCTCGCCGGGGAGGTGTTCACCGAGACCTACACCGGCACCCTCGGCCCGTCGGTGCGCGCCGTGGTGCCGGTCTACGACGACGCGCACCGGCTGGTGGGCCTGGTGTCGGACGGCATCACGGTGCGGATGCTCACCGCCGAGCTCAGCGAGCAGGTCACGGCGCTGGTCGTGGTCGCGGCGGCCGCGCTGCTGGTCGGCGGGCTGCTGACCTACCTGGTCAGCGCCCGGATGCGGCGCCACACCCACGGGCTGCGCCCCGCCGAGCTCAGCCGCATGTACGAGTACCACGACGCGATCCTGCACGCGGTGCGCGAGGGGCTGCTGCTGGTGGCGCCCTCCGGGCGGATCACCCTGTGCAACGATGGGGCCGCTGTGTTGCTCTCGCTGGATCCCGTCGAAACCGAAGGCAGGCACGTGTCCGAGCTCGGCCTGCCGGTGTCCCTTGTGGACACCCTCGCGGCGGGGCGGGCGGTGCGCGACGAGGTCCACCTGACCGACGACCGCGTGCTGCTGGTCAACGTCTCGCAGATCCGCAGCGGCGATCGCGACCTGGGCACCGTCGTCACGCTGCGGGACCACACGGAGCTGCAGGCCCTCAGCGGCGAACTCGACTCGATGCGGGGCTTCGCCGAATCGCTGCGCTCACAGGCCCACGAGTCGGCGAACCGGCTGCACACCGTGGTCTCCCTGATCGAGCTGGGCCGCGCGGAGGAGGCCGTCGCGTTCGCCACCGACGAGCTCCGGCTCGCCCAGCAGCTCACCGATCGCGTCGTCGGCGCGGTCGGCGAGCCGGTGCTGGCGGCGGTGCTGCTGGGCAAGAGCGCCGAGGCGGGGGAGCGCGGCGTGGAGGTCGTGCTCGGCGCGGGCACCGAGATCGACGACGTCGACCTGGAGCACATCGACTCCCGCGACCTGGTGACCATCCTCGGCAACCTGATCGACAACGCCGTCGAGGCGACGCTGGAGGGCTCGCGCCCGAGCGTCGAGGTGACCATCCGGTCCACATCGGACGGTGTGCTGATCCGGGTCGCCGACAACGGGCCGGGCGTCGACCCGGACAGCGCCCAGCGGGTCTTCCAGCGCGGCTGGTCGACGAAGGAGGACGGCCGCGGGCTCGGGCTCGCGCTGGTCGGGCAGAGCGTGCGCCGCCACCGGGGCACCATCGAGGTGCACAACGACGGCGGCGCGGTGTTCACCGTTCGGTTGCCCGGCCGCTCGGGGACGGACGTGGCGCGGTGATCTCGGTCCTGGTCGTCGAGGACGATCCGCTGGTCGGCGAGGCGCACGAGGCCTACGTGAACCGGCTCGACGGGTTCGCGGTCGCGGGCCGGGTCCGCACCGGGCAGGCGGCCCTGCGGTTCGTCGAGCGCACCGCGGTCGACCTGGTGCTGCTGGACCTGCGGCTGCCCGACATGGACGGCCTGCAGGTCGCGCGGGCGCTGCGCACCGCGGGCAGCAACGCCGACGTGATCGCGGTGACCTCGGCCCGCGACCTCAAGGTCGTCCGCGCGGCGGTGTCCAGCGGAGTGGTGCAGTACCTGCTGAAGCCGTTCACCTTCGCGGCGATGCGGGAGAAGCTGGAGCACTACGCGCGGTTCCGGGCCAGCCTCGGCGACGACCGGGAAGTCAGCAGCCAGGCCGAGATCGACCGGGCGTTCTCCGCGCTGCGCGGCGTCGACCGCGCGGCGCTGCCGAAGGGCATGAGCGAGGAGACGCTCGCGGCGGTCGTCTCGGCGCTGCGCGCCAACCCCGACGGCGCCCCGGCGGGAACCGTGGGCGAAGCCGCGGGGGTGTCCAGGGTGACGGCCCGCAGGTACCTCGAATACCTGGTCAACAACGGTATGGCCGACCGCCGCCCGCTCTACGGCGCGGTCGGCCGACCGGAGATGGCGTACCGCTGGATCGGCGAAGCCTGACCGGAGGCCCTGGCCCGGCCCGGCCAGGTGTGCGGGTACGGGCGACGGAACCCGGAGACCGTCCCGAACGCCGCAATTTCCATTGAAATCGAACCTTCGATTTCAATGAGCCTTTTTCATCTTGATCTTTGCAGGTGAGGTGGGCGGGAAGGCGTGTCGCTGCGGGGGAAATGGTGAAGCTCCTGGTAGATGGATCGTCGACCAAGATCAACCCAGG